>CAYGNA010000327.1:0-5002 GCA_964351065.1 uncultured Pseudomonadales bacterium | reverse complement strand
TCTGCCAGTCAATCCAGGGCCGGGCCGCAACAGGGCAGCACTCAAGCAGGCGGATGAATTGCTGACCGAGGCAGGCTGGGTAATCCGGGATCACCGGCGGGTCAACGAGGCGACGGGTGAGCCTTTCACCTTAAGCTTCCTGATGGCGAGTATCGACGAAGAGCGCAACGTCATGCCCTACGCTGACAATCTGCACCACCTTGGTATAGAAACCCGTGTTCGCACCGTGGAGTCGAGTCAACATCGGTTCAGAGTGAGGCACCACGACTTTGAAGTGATGGGTATTGGGTACGGCGCACAAAACATTCCACTCGGCTGGCTCATCAGGAGTCGTATGAACAGCAGCAACGCAGCGGCGGCTAATACCGAAAATTACGCGGGCATCGACAACCCCGCCGTTGACTACCTGGTGGAACGTATCATCGCGGCGGCGTCAGAAGAAGAGATGAATACCCTTGGCCAGGCACTCGACAGAATCCTGCTGTGGAGCTTCTACATTATTCCCAGTGGCTATCCGGCCGCCCAGCGCATGGTGTACTGGGATCGGTTTGACGACCCACGCCGGGCCGAGACACGCACCGGCTATCACGACATGTGGTGGTTTGACCCGGTTAAAAGCCTGGAAGTCGACAGGTACCTGGGCGCCATCAAAGACGCATCGGTCGGACAGTAAGCAGGGAGCTGAAAGCAAAAATGGGTGCATACATCATCAAGCGGATTGCTCTCATTGTTCCCACTCTGCTGGGCATCATGCTAATCAACTTTATCATTATCCAAAGTGCACCCGGCGGCCCGGTTGACCAGGCCATTGCCAAACTTCAGGGCACCGACTCAAGCGCCACCGCATCCATTGGCGGCAGTGAGGGCGGGCTTGGCAACTCGACGGCCATGGACAGCGCATCCGGCGGTTTTGATTCTGCCCGGGGACTTGATCCCAGCTACATCAAGGAACTGGAGAAGCAGTTTGGTTTTGACAAGCCTGCGCATGAGCGATTTCTCATCATGATCTGGGACTACCTGCGCTTCGAGTTTGGTGACAGTTTCTACCAGGACCGGGCTGTGGTGGATCTGGTGATTGAGCGAATGCCTGTCTCTATTTCCCTGGGGTTGTGGACGTTACTGCTGGTCTACATGATTTCAATTCCGCTTGGCATCGCCAAAGCCGTGCGTGACGGTACACCGTTTGATATCTGGACCAGCGCCATTGTCTTTACGGCTTACGCCATTCCCGCCTTCATTATTGCCGTTCTGCTGATTGTCTTTTTCAGTAGCGGCGAGTTCCTGCGACTGTTTCCGCTGCGCGGCCTTATCTCTGACAACTTTAATGAGTTGTCCCTCATGGGCAAAATCCTGGATTATGTCTGGCACATGACCCTGCCCATTGTCGCGATGGTATTGGGTGGTTTTGCCACGCTCACCCTGCTGACCAAAAACAGTTTCCTGGAAGAAATTAACAAACAGTTTGTCCTGACCGCGCGCGCCAAGGGGATGACCCAGCGACGTGTACTCTATGGTCACGTATTCCGGAATGCCATGCTCATCGTGATTGCCGGATTTCCCTCAGCGTTTGTCGGCATACTTTTCACCGGCGCGCTTTTGATCGAGGTGGTGTTCTCCCTGAGCGGTCTCGGGCTACTGGGCTACGAGGCAGCACTCACCCGCGACTACCCCATCGTGTTTGGGACGCTATATGTGTTTACCCTGATGGGCCTCGTGCTGCACCTGATTGGCGATTTGATGTACGTGCTGATTGATCCACGTATCGATTTTGAAACGCGGGAAACCTGACATGGCAATGAACCCCGTGACAAAACGCCGCTGGGAAAACTTCAAGGCCAACAGGAGAGGCTATCGCTCGTTCCAGATTTTTGCGGTGCTGTTTGTTATCTCACTGTTCGCTGAACTGATCGCCAACGAAAGCCCACTGGTCGTCAGTTACGAGGGCAACCTGTATTTTCCGGCGCTGTTCACCTACGCCGAGACTGAATTTGGCGGTGATTTCAAAACCGAGGCAGACTATCGCGATACCTATGTTCAGGCGCTGATCACCGACACTGGTGGCTGGATGATCTGGCCACTCATTCCCTTCTCGTATAACACTGTTGATTACCATATCGACACCCCGGTGCCAGCACCACCTTCGGCAAGACACCCGCTCGGCACAGACGACGGCGCCCGTTCCGTGGCGGCGCGTCTCATCTACGGTTTTCGTGTCTCGGTACTGTTTGGGATTGTCCTGACAATCTGCTCATCGCTTATCGGTATCGCCGCTGGCGCGCTGCAGGGCTATTTCGGCGGCAGGATTGACCTGTTAGCACAGCGGTTTATCGAAATCTGGGCAGGCCTGCCAATTCTTTTTGTGCTGATTATTCTGGCGAGTATCGTGGAGTCAAACGTTTACTGGCTACTGGGCATTCTCATTGCGTTTAGCTGGATGGCATTGGTGGGCGTTGTGCGCGCTGAATTCCTGCGCGCCAGAAATTTCGAATATGTGAAAGCCGCACGGGCACTTGGCCTGGGTCACTTGAATATCATCACGCGCCATGTTCTACCTAACGCGATGGTGGCAGCGCTCACCTTCCTGCCATTTATCCTGAACGGTTCCATCACGCTGCTGACATCGCTCGACTTTCTGGGATTTGGCCTGCCGCCCGAAAGCGCATCGCTTGGCCGATTGCTGCGGCAGGGAAACGCCAACCTGCAGGCACCCTGGCTGGGCCTGACCGCAGTGCTTTCCCTGGGTACCATCCTGGTGCTGCTCATTTTTGTAGGTGAGGCAGTACGAGACGCCTTTGATCCACGCAAACTGATTGTTTCCAGCCAGCGCTAGCCAGGACCAGCCTGCAACCAAACAGCACCCAAACGCACCATGTTGCCTTGTGTGCCCATACCTGATCCTGCAAGATAATCCGTTATCCCCGCCAAAAGTGAGTGACCAACTTGCCAGAACAAGCTAAAGCCAGACTGGGATTCGTGGGTCTGGGCAATATGGGTGCACCAATGGCACGCAGGCTGTTAAGGGCCGGATATGTAGTTCACTGTTATGACAAGAACCCTGTTGCGCTGCAGGGCCTTGCAGAAGTCGGTGCCATAGCATCAACCAGCGCGGCCGACGTCGCTGCCAACGCAGATATCTTCCTCACATCACTACCCAGACCCGACCATGTCGAGGCAGTAATGACGGGCGGTAGCGGCGCATTGCAAGCGCTCGCGCCCGGCTCAATCTGGGCTGACCTGACGACCAACCGAAAAGAGCTGCTCAGGGCGCTTGCCACACAGGCACCAGAGGGAGTGATTGTGGTCGATTCGCCAGTAACAGGAGCGGTCGACGGCGCACTTGCCGGCAAACTGACGCTCTTTGTTGGCGGCGACGCTGCAGCGGTAGATCGACTGGAACCAGTACTTGGCGAACTCGGCAGGGTGATTCGTTGCGGCGAACTTGGCAGCGGCAACGTGGTCAAGTTGGTGACCAACCAGCTCTGGTTTATCGGCGCAGCCGCTCTGGGAGAAGGATTCGCAAACGGCGTTGCAAACGGCGTTGAACTGGCCACTCTCTGGGAGGCAATCAAGGCGAGCGTTGGTGACAGTTTTGTGGCTCGCCATGACGCACCCTCAATTTTTGCCGGGCACTTCGACCCATCGTTTTCGCTGGACCTGTGTATGAAAGACCTGGGGCTTATACAAGACCTTGGCAAAGCGGTCTCGACCGACCTGCCCATGACCAACGCGGCACAAGATGCATTTCGACGGGCCACCGAACGTTATGGGGGAGATGCTGGTGAACTACACGTGGCCAAACGCATTGAGGATGATGCGGGCATTTCATTTCGCCTGGCAGGAGACTGGCCACCACCCTGGCAAGAATAGTCTTGTCTGGCATCGCACCCGGAACACCTTTTCATTCATAATGGCACTCTTTTAGTCGTGGCGGCAGGCAGGTCGCCCAACAACTTGCTTGAGGAGCACAGCATGGCAATTCCCGAGATAAGCATCGGCCCGCTTTTTGAGCCGGCCAGCAGCGCGCGGGAAGCGACGGATCAGGCAATTTACCATGCTGCTACCAACGAAGGCTTCATGACCATTACTGACCTACCCAACGGCGAGGCAACCAACGAAGCTGCCAAACAATCGCTGCTTCGACTTTTCAGCCTGACCGGCGATAAGCAAAGAAGACTGTGGAAACAGAATTTTGAACCATCAAACGCAAATCTCTATCGTGGTTGGTTCCCACTACACTCTGGTAAAACACTGAGTCGGGAAGGTTTCGAGATTGGCCCAGACATTGTCAGGGAATTGCCAAACGATACAAACGATCTGCTGTACCAGAAAACACCGTTGCCTGATGAGCAGGACCTGCCCGGGTTTCTGGGGACTGCTCAGCAGTACTTTCTTGCGATGGAATCCGCCGGCAATGAGATACTTGCATCACTATCACGTAGCCTTAAGATTCCCGGATCGATATTCGCCGATGCATTTCGAGATGGCATCTCGACGCTCCGCTTGCTCCACTACATTGCCCGAGACGAATTACCTATTTCAGACGAACTGAAGAATACCCGGGGCGCGCACGTTGACTCGGGCCTGCTCACGATCCTCGCTTCTTATCAAGGTGTCACCGGCCTGCAGGCTAAGAACAAGGCGGGTGAATGGATCGATGTCCCAGCCGCAGAAGGCAGTTTTGCGATCAACTTTGGTGGTCTGCTGGAGCGTTGGACAGGCGGGCGCATCAAGGCTACCGAACACGGCGTACTGCCTTCAGCGGACGAGCGTTTTTCGATCCCATTTTTTTTCGAGCCTCGGCCTGACACTTTAATTGAGCCGCTACCTTTAGAAGGGATAGCGCCGTTTGAGCCATTCCTGTTTGGCGATCACCTCTGGGCAACCACCACGCGTTTTTCGGAAAATTACGGTCTGGGACACCTGCGGCCAAACCGGGCACCCTACAAAGACCCGTTTGCCAGTCAAACCAATGTCCAGCCGTTATAGGTTTCAACCGCTCATC
>CAYGNA010000326.1:0-5002 GCA_964351065.1 uncultured Pseudomonadales bacterium | reverse complement strand
TCTTCTTGTGGGCGGCGCGGACCTGGTCGACCTTGGTGTAGTCGATCTCGAAGAGGTCAATCCCGGCGAATACATTGGCAAAGTCAGCGTGGCAC
The DNA here is from genome assembly GCA_964351065.1 of uncultured Pseudomonadales bacterium. Taxonomy (GTDB): domain Bacteria; phylum Pseudomonadota; class Gammaproteobacteria; order Pseudomonadales; family Azotimanducaceae; genus JANQJA01. The sequence goes on along the minus strand of CAYGNA010000326.1, from coordinate 4,907 downwards.
GCTCGCTGAATCTGGATGAGGTTGTTGTCACAGGTAGCCTGCAGAATGATTTTGCGCAAACGACCAGTTGGATATCACCTTACGGATTGTTGACCGTGGACAATACACCACCCTCTGCTGTGCGATCGTTGGTTGCCGAGTCGAGAGACGGCGCAATTGCCCTTTCGTGGCAGTCCGGTGGCGAGACTGACATTGTGCAATTCCTGGTCGGCAGTGCCTCTACTGAAACTGGAGCACCAGATCAAACCCGTGAGTCTGCCAATTCCAGATTCCTGCTGGAAGGCGTCGAGAACTTTGTGCCCGTTTACATCACAGTTGTTGCGGTTGACCGCGCGGGTAACACAGGGAGTCCCACCAGGATCAGGGGCATTGCCGCACAGGATCCGAGGTTTGGCAGCGCCACCAGCCTGCAAAGCACAATCCCGGCTGTGATATCAGGTACTTTCAGTATGACCCCCGCAGGCAACCCCTACTACCTTCGCACACCGGCCAGAGTCGCCACAGACGGGGTGCTGCTGGTTGCACCTGGCGTCGAAATTGTCGTCAGCCCCTCGGCACGCCTCACCATCCAGGGGGAAATGCATACCTTTGGCGACGCATCCAGCCCAATCAGCGTGGCTGGGGATGCCGGCCAGGCCTACCGCGAGTTCCTGGTGCTGCAGTCAACTGCGCCGGTCAACATCAACGGATTGTACGTCGACGGCGGTGGCATCCCTGTTCAAATTACGGCGGGCAGTCCGCTCATTGCCGACAGCAGTTTTATCAATAGCCAGTTTAACGCCATGACCATCAGCGGGACTGCACGCCCAATCATCCGCAACAGCCTGATTGCACGCGCAAAAGCCAGCGGTGTCATCGTCGAGGGACAGGCGCAACCCAGCTTTACTGGCAACCGGTTCCTTCGTAATGATCCTTTTCACATTCAAAATGGCTCCAATTACCAGATCGATCTGAAGGAAAACACTTTTGATCCGATCGCTTCACCGATCACGATACTTGGTGACATCCTCTACTAGGGAGTGGAATTTTCATGAAGAATTGTTGGATTCTTTTACTTGCCTTTTGTCCGCTGGTCGCATCCGCAGACGACTTTGTTGAGTGGGTCGGTGCCAACAGCGGCGTCAACTGGAGCGCAGGACAGATACAGGCAGAGGGTGCTGGGGTTGGCCCTGCCAACGCGCCTGCAACAACTGCCAGGCTAATGGCTTGTCGCGCAGCCGTGGTGGACGCCCAGCGTAACCTGCTCGAATCAATCCAGGGTGTCCGGGTAGAGGGAACAACCATAGTATCTGACATGATGGTCGAGAGTGATGTTATCAAGTCAAGTGTGGACGGCCTGCTAAGGGGGGCGCGCATGGTCGATCGCAAACCAATGGACGATGGCACCTGTCTTGTGCAGATGACCGCGCCACTTGGTGGCCAGTTTGCAAGTGATGTTTACGATCGCGTGTTTGATCCGGCACAGAGCACCGCCTCTATCACACCAGCGGTCATCATCGGTCGGCTACTCGATCAGGGACTCTCCATTTTGGTACCTGCCGCCCATGCTACGGAAAACACAGTACCTGCATGGCAAGCCGCTATCGACAGCCTTTCTGCACGACTTGGCTCACTGGAAGACCTGCTCAGCACACACCCGGCCGTGGTCGCAGCAACGGACGCCGGGCCAACAGGACTGGTACTGGATGCGAGAGGTAGCAACTTTATCCCTTCCATGTCCCCAAAAATACGCAAGCTGCGTGCGGGCATTATTTATCCCAACACAGCCCAGCAAAACACCCGCCAGGAACGTGGCCAACTCGTCTCGCTTTTTACGCGTGATCTCGACACTGCGCGACGGCATCCTGCTGTTGGGGATAGACCCATTGTACTGAAGGGCCTGCGAACGTTTGGTGACACGCGAACAGAAATTGTACTTGGCACTGAGTCCGGCGAACGTCTTGAGAAGCTGGTTGACAGTGGCTTTCTCGATGACGCAGGTGTCATTATTGTCCTTTAAAGTGGAATTCCCCAGGAGAGATCAGATGAGACAAAGCGCCCTCGCATGCGTATTGATGCTGGCAATTTTCCCGGTTTTTGCCAAACAGTCTTCCATTACTGAAGCAGATGGTGAGTCCTGTATGGGTATCGACAAATCCCGCAAGCAGACAGAAGAACTTGCCCTGACAGACGCCAAGCGGTTTGCTGCCGAATTTGCCTCATCTCATATCACAAGTACTACCGTTATCGAAAACTATGTTGCGACAGAAGATATTGTGAAGGCATTTAACCAGGCAGAGGTCAAACTGCTGGCGATACTCGATGAAGCATGGTCACCAAACGGCCCCCGCGATGAGTGTTACAAGGTACGCATCAAGGCTGAGGTTATCCCTGCCAACATGGATATGCCCAAGCAGAAGGATTCACCTGCTCCCATTAACGATCCACGCCTGCCACTGGATGTCAGCCTCTGGGTGGACAGCATGGACGCAACCTACCAGGCTGGTGATCAGTTAAAGCTGTATCTGCAGGGGAACAAACCGTTTTTTGCCCGTCTGATCTATGTTGACGCCGAGGGCAACAGTATCCAGTTGTTGCCAAACCAGCATCGCCGGGACAACTACTTCCAGGGTGGCACCCTGTTCGAAGTACCTACCGCACAAGACAGATTCGAACTTACCGTGGGCGAGCCTTTTGGAAAAGAAACACTTTACCTGTACGCCAGCACCATGCCGCTGGGCCAGGTCGAGGCGCAGCCAGCTGGTCCCGATCTGTACCTCGTTCAGGACAAGGCGGAAGCAATTGGCGCCAAGACACGCGGTATTTCGCTGACGCCAAAAGAGCCACCTGCAACAGCCGGAACACCAGCCTCGTCGGGCAACACGCAACCCGGAAAACCGGGCATCGCCGAATTCGCAGAAAGCAAGGTGGAAGTGACGACCAGGCCTGCAAGCTAGGCGGTCGCCTAGATACCAACGACTATCAGCACACCGGTTGAGTTCATCGAAACCCGCGTGCTTGGGCTACTCTGAATGCGCGCAGCGTCTTCACGACTGATGACAAGATCTGAGTACTGGTTCTTGTAGGTTCCGAGCGCACTCACAATAAACGGGCTGGTTGCAACGCGCTTGTTGCGTATCGCATCATGCAAATCCAGATCGTAGGTCACACCACGCTTCTCGATGATGTCCTGAAATGACGTGTCATCGTTGGGATAGATAACATTTCCATCTTCGTCACGGATGTTGGGAATGGTTGCTATCTCAAAGTTGCCAACACTGGATGCGTCAATCAGCAGGCCAGAGTAAGCAGCGTTGGTTTCATAGGCTGCCAGCGACGAATTGAGCGCCTCAGCAACATCTACAGGCGAAGCGGAATTGATCCACTCCAGTATCCTGCGGGCTGCCACCGCTTCGTCTTCACTTTGAAAATAGAAGTTCTCTGCAGCAATGGCTCTTGGTACAAGTATATTCAGCACCGTGTCTACACCGCCGGCAACCAGCGATTCAAGATCGCGCTCAAATGAGCGGCCCGGCTGCAGTATCCAGCCTGTCTGCGGTGGCTGCACAACCGCCTGCAGTAACTTGCCGCCAATCGGCATTTTCATGGTGACTACATAGACATCATTCTGATAGTTCTCGGCGCTGATCACTGCGCCCTTCACAACACCTTCGACCCGGCTGGCGGTAACCGTGCTGTCGACCATCATGTCAACGACTTTTGTCATTGATGTAATGCGAACACCTTTGGTAATTTCAAGCAGGTTACGCTGTGCATCCACAACTGCGGCCCGACGACTGAGTAACCTGCGCTGTGCAGTGATGGTAATTTCCGGACGCGCCGTACCATAACCGTCTGCATAGATATAACCTTCGGTCCAGTTGATAGATCCGCCTGACGTCGACTGCACAACATCATCTGCCGCTGCAGAAAATACAGCCAGTAGCAGCCCTAAAAAAACAGTATTACGAACGCTTGCTTTCAACTTCAATCCCCACCATTTTGTCCAACCCAAGATACTGTTTACGTGCGTGAGTTACCTTCTCGATGTACCGCCTGGTTTCTTCATAGGGTAAATTGATTTTCAGATATTCGAAAACCTCATCAGGCGTCATGCCATTGATGATACGTGCCGCATCCCTCACCTTTGTCTCGCCGGTAAACGCCCTCGCTACATTGCCTGCGCCGGTATTGTATGCAGCAATGGCACAGATCAACCTGCTCTCCGGATTACGGATTGCCCTGAGATAGCGAGTATTCAGCAGGCTGAGGTAGGCCGCACCCAGCTCAACATTCCGCTCAGGGTCATACAGGTACTCGGGGTCCAGCAGCACCTTTTCACCATACACAAATTGATAGGCGTCCATGGCACCGGAACGGGGAACAAGCTGCATCAGTCCGAACGCCGGCACACCTGACCTTGCGCGCGGGTTAAAGCTGCTCTCGGTCTGCATTACCGCATAAATCAGGCTGGGATCCAGGTCGTGGCTTGCTGCTTCGCGCAAAACGGTCTGCTGATAGCGCGACGCTAAAGTCGCCTGGTAACCGAAACGAAATGGCACCTGAACCGACACCTTTTTCTTGCCGTTGGCGAGGGTTGTGATTGACGTTGTGAACGCGCCATCACCCTGGCTGCCCGACGTCTTTGCTTTGTCTATCGCAGCTTCGAGTCTCGACTGGCTGGGTACATTCCCCATCAGGCTGCCGATAACAGCCTGCTCGTCCGGCGGGACATAACGCTCATAGCTCAAATCTTCAGCTGCAAGCGCTTCCCTGGCGTACTTCAATATCAGGTCACGCTCAGACAGGTCGGCCGTCGTATCTGCTGAGATACCTGCCGCTGCCTTTGCGAGCACGCCTGCTACAAACTCGTCACTGATCTCGCCGTCAACGAGTTGCTCAACCAGCACTTGCCCCTGCTCAAAGTC
>CAYGNA010000325.1:3784-5022 GCA_964351065.1 uncultured Pseudomonadales bacterium | reverse complement strand
CAAGCCTGCATCGGCTTTGTTGTGAAGTGAATGTCGAACCGCCAAATCCCGGCTCACTTGCGCTCCACCATCAAGTTGGCTTCAAGGAGGCCGGCCGGCAGGAAACCGAGGCAGGGACAAAAGTTGTTGCTCTGCTGGTTCGTGAACTGGCTTAACCATGGCTGATCCGGATCAATTGACAGGATGCGGGTGTGATGTAAGCATCAAAGCTCCTGCAACTATCAAAATTTGTTATGAGCCAAGCGACATCTGCCAGCAAAAAGCCAATCGACAAGGAAGCCCTCAAGCAGAAGTACATGGAGGAGCGCAACAAGCGCCTTCGCCCTGAAGGCAATGCCCAATACACCAGGATCCAGGGTCAGTTGTCGCACTACCTTGAAGATCCCTATGTGCCTTTCAAGGAACGCGAACCCAAACGCGATCATGTGACTGTGGCGTTTATTGGCGGTGGGTATGCAGGTCTCGTCACCGGCGCCCGACTCGTTGAACAGGGCATTACTGACGTCAGGGTCATTGATAAAGGGGGTGACTTTGGTGGCACCTGGTATTGGAATCGGTACCCGGGCGCCATGTGTGATACGGCGTCTTTTATCTACATGCCGCTGCTCGAAGAAACGGGGCATATGCCGACCGAAAAATACGCACATGCGCCGGAGATTCTTGAGCACTGCCAGCGTATTGGCAACAAGTACAACCTTTACGACAACGCGCTGTTTCATACCCAGGTACAGGAATTAAGGTGGGATGATGAGGCGCGCGTCTGGCACATCAAAACCAATCGTGGTGATGATTTCACGGCGCAATACGTGGGTATGGGCACAGGCCCGCTGCATGTCCCCAAGCTGCCTGGTGTGCCGGGGATAGAAGATTTCAAGGGGCATTCTTTCCACACGAGCCGATGGGACTATGACTACACGGGCGGTGACCCAAAAGGCGCACCGCTGGATGGGCTCAAGGACAAGCGCGTAGCGCTGATTGGCACAGGTGCCACAGCCGTACAGTGTATTCCGCACCTGGCAGCGGCCTGCAAGACGTTTTACATCTGCCAGCGAACGCCGTCGTCGGTGGACGTGCGCGCCAACACGCAGACAGACCCTGACTGGTTCAAGGAAATCGCCACGCCAGGCTGGCAGCAGCGCTGGCTGGAGAACTTCACCCAGAACCAGACCGGGGGATTTGCAGAAGAAGACCTGGTGCAGGATGGCATGAATATATCCGTGGAAGAGCTGGTGCTCAGG
>CAYGNA010000325.1:0-3774 GCA_964351065.1 uncultured Pseudomonadales bacterium | reverse complement strand
CGCCAGAAGATCGTGGTAACCCGTTGAAGATCTTGGCGGCCTACGAGGATTCGGACTTCGAGAAGATGGAAGAGATTCGCAGCCGGATTGACTCAGTGGTCAAAGACAAGGAAACCGCCGACAAACTCAAAGCCTGGTATCGACAGTTGTGCAAGCGTCCCTGTTTCCACGATGAATACCTTGATGCGTTTAACGAACCCTCTACCGTCCTGCTGGATACGGATGGTAAAGGCGTTGAGCGCATCACCGAAAAGGGGGTTGTGGTCGGTGGCAAAGAATATGAGGTTGATTGCATCATTTACGGGACAGGTTTTGAAGTGGGTACTGAAATGGTGGCCCGCACAGGATTCGAAACCTACGGTCGTGATGGTATTGCGCTCACCGAATACTGGAAGGACGGGATGCGCACCAAACATGGCATCAATGTTCACAACTTCCCGAATGCGTTTCTGGTGCAGCCAACCCAGGGGGCAAACCTGATTTCCAATGTTCCCCACAACATTATTGAGTCTGGCATGACTATCGCCAAAATGATCCGGCACGCGGTAGATCATGGTTACCAGACCATAGAGGTGACCCGCGAGGCAGAAGACGCGTGGCTTGATCTGTTGATGACCGGGCCCGGGATGATGCTGGGGTCACCGGACTGTACCCCTGGGTACTACAATAACGAGGGTCAGCCAATTCCTGAAACCGCGCGCTTTAATGTGGGCTATCCAGCTGGCGCCACGGCCTACTTTAAATATATTGCGGAGTGGCGCGATACAGGGGAGTTTGACGGCATTGCGTTCGACTGAATGCGTATACGCGTGTTCCAGGTTGCGCTGGCGCAATTGAATGCATCCTGAAGCACGGCCGCTTTGTGTTGCCCTCTGGGTAATGTTGGTCATGCTTTGGCCTGCCTGGTGTCTTGCCCAGGCTGGGGCAGGTAGCGCTGCGCAACTTCTGCTGAACCCCGGTGAACCCGAACTGGCTGTCGAAGGTTCAGTCCTGGGATACGAAACTATTCGCTACCCGGTCCGGCTTGCCAGTGCTGGTGTACTGGATATCGACCTGCGAACAGCAAACCATGCCAGCTACTTTAACCTGGTGGCTGCGGGCGCAGACGAGGCAATCCACAGGGGTTCTACTGACGGCAATATCGCGAGCCTGTATTTGCCAGACGCTGGCGATTACATCGTTGAGATCTATTTGATGCGCAGCGCGGCGAGGCGAAATGAATCAGCAACCTACGTGCTGTCACTTGGTCTGCGCGGCCCGGACTACGCGGATGGCATTGCCGGCGGGCCCGATTACTGGCAGGTAAAGGTCATGCCAGGCAGTACATTGAATGTGCGGAGCGGGCCGCGCCTGGCCTATCCCGTAATCAGCAGACTACACAATGGCAGCGTGTTGCAGAACCGCGGCTGTCGCCTGTCCGCAGGCCAGCGCTGGTGTGAGATTCGTGCTGTCGACACGGACCGGACTGGTTGGGTGGCAGGCTGGTTCCTTGTTGAAGGCGCATCCCCCTGAATCGGGGGTGACATCGTTTGTATCGAAATTGTTAACCTGCGGGTATGGGATGCAGCCATATGGTAGTTCGCGCAGCGTTGCGCATACTCGTCCAGTGGCTCGCGGGGTAAACTTGAACCAAATTCGCCACCGATGAACGATGACAGCCAATCTCAAGATAGCGTTCGGCCTACTGACCCTGCTCTTGCTGATGCCGGCGGCCGGGTTAGGGGCGATCGCAAGTGATAGCCTCAACCGGGACGAATCACTGCACGATCGCTTTATTGCCGGGCAGTACGATCGAACGGTCGCGGAGTTTTTGCAGAGTGATGCAGTCGCGCCGCCAGGCGAGGGTGAAGGAGAGTGGGTGCCTGTCAAGCTACCGCACCTGTGGCCCAGGGAAGTGCCTGGGGTGTTGACAGGCTGGTACAGGTTTGAGTTACCTGACGAACCCTACAAGGTGCAGTCAGCGGCCTACCTCTGGCGTTTCTCGATGAATGCGGCGGTCTGGCTCAATGACCAGTTCCTGGGTGATGGGGGGCGGTTCTCAGAGCCCATGGCAAGAAACTGGAATCGGCCGTTTCTTTTTCTGCTGCCCGCTTCTGCCTGGCAGGAAAAAGATAATTACCTGTACGTAAAACTTGCCGTTTATCCCGGCTGGGGAAACCTGCCGCCTATTGTTGTAGGCCCTTATGAGCAATTGCGGCCAGATTACGACAAGCGCTTTCGCTGGCAGATATCCTTCAGCGAGGCCACCTGGTTCATCTCCCTGATAACAGCCCTGGTCGCGCTCACTTTCTGGTCGATTGATCGGGATTCAACGATCTACGGCATCTTTGGCCTCACTTGCCTTGCATGGTCACTGTATAGCCTCAATAACTTTGTGCAGGAAATTCCGGTCAGCGCCAAAACCTGGTGGTGGGCGGTACACAGTTCGGTTGACTGGTACGGCATCCTGCTGGCGCTGTTTGGCCATCGCCTGATGAACGTCAAGGCGCGCGTACTCGAGCGCGTATTGATAACCTTTGGTGTTGCGGCAACCTTGTTTTATGCCGTTGTCGAGCTGCCCACACTGTCCCGCTACAACAGCCTGTTCCACCTGGTTACCCTGGCTATTGTGATCTATGTGGTGGGTCAATGTGCCTATCAATTGTGGCGGGCACCCCGTATTGAAACAGGCGCATTCGCTTTTTGCATGGCGGTCATCATGGCTTTTGGCGTGCACGACCTCAGCATGAACTCAATGGTGACGGTCAGCCTCTGGCAGAACCAGTTCTTCTGGCTGCAGTTTTCTGCGCCTATCCTGATGATCACGATGCTGGTGATGCTGGCGAGACGATATGTGCTGGCGCTCAGGATACGACTGCAGGCGGAACAGCAGATTCGGTCGGAACGGGAGCGCATCTTTGCTGATGTCCATGATGACGTCGGCAGTAAGGTACTTTCGCTGGTTTATGCGTCAGAGAGTGAAAAACAGGCCAACATGGCGCGCGAGGCGCTGCGGGATATCCGGTCCATTGTGTCTGGTGCAACGCTTGAAGGCGGCAACATCCTGGAGTTGCTGGACGAGTGGCGGTCAGAAGTACAGGAACGTTGCGAACTGGCTGACTTCACGCTGCAGTGGCAGGTGATAGGTGAGCAGGGGGCGATTGTATCCGACAGCTTTCACTATCACCTGAAGCGAATATTTCGCGAACTTGTGACCAACGCGCTGAAGCACTCAAGCACCGGTCGACTTGACGTGGCCATCACCGTGGACGGATCGCAACTCAAGATTGTCGTGCGTGATTTTGGTGATGGTAGTGCGACATTGGCCGGCTTTGAGCCAGGCAGCGGCATGTCCAGCGTGCAACGGCGGGTGGCCGACCTGGGTGGGGAAGTCACCTGGCGTGATGCCGCGCCGGGTTGTGTTGTCAGCCTTTTGATTCCCTGGGAGAGTTCTTGATGGAAGGCCTGATGAAAAGCCTGATGAAATGCCTGATTGTTGAAGACCATGCAACTGCACGGCAGTGGCTGACCCAGGTTGTGACAGAAACATTCACGGACAGCAAGGTTGTGGCGGTCGCGACCATTAAAGATGCAATGGCTTATCTTGCAACGGAGATACCAGACATTGCATTGGTTGATCTGGGGTTACCTGACGGCAACGGGCGAACAGTGATCGCTGCCATTGACAGTTTGCGGCGGGAGCAGGACCGGGAAGCCCTCATCGTGGTGTCGTCGGTGATGAACGATGACGCAAGTATCTTCAACGCGATTCGGGCGGGTGCTGATGGTTACCTG
>CAYGNA010000324.1:0-5070 GCA_964351065.1 uncultured Pseudomonadales bacterium | reverse complement strand
CTTCTGCACCGCGTTTGCCACATCAGCTTCAACTGCCACGTTGCATTCAATGGCAATTGCGCGTCCGCCCTTCGCGTTAATGTCAGCGGCGACAGCTTCGGCAATAGGCAGACGCAAATCGACAACGGCAACCATGCCACCTTCATCCGAAATGCGCTCACAGGCACCTTTGCCGATACCGCTACCACCGCCGGTAACAATAACCACCTTGTCTTTCAGTCTTGTTGCGTCAACCATGAAAACTCCCTCCAGTTAGTGCAGAGACTTTAACACTGGAAGAAATCCTCTTGCCAGCGAAGCTATCGGACCACGTAACCCCTGCCTTCAAGACAGGCACTGAATGCGCGTTTGTAGTTCGACTGCCTGGCCTCGGTTTCAGCCAGATCCGCCGCAATTTCTGTAGCACGCGCCTGTGCATTGGCCTCTGCGTCGCGCTGGCCGTCCTGTTCAACAGTTGCGCCAATCAGTGTCCCGGCAGCGGCGCCAATAATAGCTCCCTGGCCAGCGTTACGATCATGTGAACCGATAGCCGCGCCAGCAATCGCGCCGATGATTGTGCCGGTTAGTGCAGCGCCTTGTTTGGCGTTCTTTTCAACCGGTACGCGAACGAGTTTTGGCTGCTCTATATTGTTGATGGAAGGATCAAAGCCAGACTCTTTGCTGGCCCAGACATAACACTCATAGCGATCACGTTCGGTCTGTTCAATGGATTGCCCCTTAGCCGGATAGACGTAAACATCACCTTCAGCAGCCTGGATCTGAAGAGGTAGCCAGGCCAGCGCGATGGGCGTCAGCATTTTGATGAGCAGTGTTTGTGTCTTCATCGGACGGTGTACCCCCTGCCTTCAAGACATGCGGAAATGGCGCGACGATAATCTGGCGCAAGCGAAGCTGGCTGGTTTGCCAAGGATGGGTCGTAGTTTGTTTGCGACTTGGCCCAGCGGTGACACTCGTACCTGTCCTGGTCACGCTGCTCTTCACTCTGGCCGTTTTTTGGATACACAAAAAGCTCGGCTGCGTTTGCGACTTCGATGCTTGACTGCATGGCCGCTTCGGCCCGCTCGGGCGGCTCCACCACCACGTAATCCCGGCTCCGGTCATCCCACAGGTAGTAGGTGGTGTTGACGTAGAAGTAACGCCGGGTGCCAAGACCAAAACTTATATAGCCTGTTGGGAGACTACGAACCCGTGCGCCTAGTGGCGCCCTGATCACAACGTAGCCGCTCGAGCGGGGTTCATAGAAGATTCCACTGCGATAAAAGTAGGGGCGATTGTTTACTCGAATCCTCTCGTGCCGATTTGGCAACACGCGGACAGGCTCGCCAGGGCGTCGAAAATCTCGCCGGTCCCTGTCTGCCTGTGCGACGGGAACAACAAGGGCAATCGATAGCGTGGCGACGACAAGCGTCAGGGAGATGAATCTTCGAAAGCTGTTCATGTGACGACCTCAGGCATGATAGCAATTAGGTTTTACAGTATCAGATACGCGCTGTTTGGCTTGATCCGTCGAAGCATGAACCCCTACACCTGAATACAGACTGAATACTGATTGTTGAAAGCGCAAGGCAATCGAGCGGCTTGTGCGTCGATTCTCTCTTGTGCGCCATTCTTCGTTCGACGGCGAGAGGGTTACTGTTCAACCTGTCATTCGAGCTGGATCAACCAGGTTTCGCAGTTTTCTCCCGGCGAGAAAGTTTTGCAGGTTCGCAAGGAATAACTCGTCCCCACGCTGCGTGGTTCCGAGGCCCCGGTTTGACGAATGTGGTGTCACGCTGATGCGGGGATGAGCCCAAAATAGGTGATCCCCGGGCAGTGGCTCCTGTTCAAAAACATCCAGTATCGCGCGGTCCAACTGGTGGTTCTCGAGCGCTTTGAGCATCGCACCTTCATCGACAACACCGCCGCGTGCGATGTTGACAAGCACAGCATCAGATTTCACCTTCGCAAAAAAGTCAGCATTCGCCAGGTGACGTGTTTGCTCATTCAGTGCGCAGGCAAGCACGATGACATCAGCGGTCGGGAGATAGTGTGTGATATTGGCGAGGGCGTCGACCCGATCAGCAAGCTCATGCCCGCCCTGCTGCCGGCGCAGTGCAGTGACTTCTGCCCCAAAACCTTTAACCTGCCGCGCTATTCGCTCGCCTATGTTGCCAAAGCCGACGATCAGCCAGTGGGAGCCCAGCATTTCCTTGAAGCTGTTACCTTCCCAACGCCGCGCTGCCTGGTGGGCGGCGCGTTCATCAAACCGCTGCCAGTGATTCAGCACAGAGGCCACCGTAAACTCGGCAATGGGTGGCGCCTGGGCATCGCTGTTGCAGAAGGCACCCGCCCGGATGAGCACGCGCTTGAACATGGGATTGTCGAGCCCCGCTGCTGATGTCTGGACGAACTTCAGATCCGAGGCCTGCTCTACGAGAGCCATTACCTTGTCCATATGCCCTAACCTGAACATGTCCCAGTCAAGACGCAGCAGGCTGATATCGATGTTGTCCTGGGCGATCACCTGGCCACGGCACATGAACGTGCCGTCTTTGTCCAGCGTGGTGATGGCAATATCTTCGAGCTGATCGAGTGTATCTTTTGTGCGTTCAAGGGAAGGGGCGGCAATAAGCAGGTGATTCAAGTGATTGACCTCAGGGAGTGGTGGCGGAAGGTTATCCGCTCTGTGGCAGGCCGGGCAAGTGCAAGAGACGGTGGCGACGCGCTATCATCCCGGCGAATGAGAGGGGCTCCAGATGGCAGATGAGATTCGATACGGTGTGATTGGTACAGGCATGATGGGCTGTGAGCACATCCGAAACATTGCGGCGATTGATGGCGCCAGGGTAACGGCGCTGGCAGATCCCGATGAGCGATCCAGGCGGTGGGGGCTAAAGTCCTGCCCGGATAACTGGCAGCCGCAAGTGTATGAGGACTATTCTGACCTGCTGGCGGCGAACATCTGCGATGTGGTAGTCATTGCCTCGCCAAACTTCACGCATCGCAAGGTGCTCGACGCCATTTTCGAGACCGACCTGCATGTCATGGTTGAAAAGCCCATGTGTACAACCATGGCAGACTGTCGCCACGTCGTAGAACGGGCGCGTCACCATGCGGGTCTTGTGTGGGTTGGCCTTGAGTATCGTTATATGCCACCAACGGCTGCTTTCCTGCGCGAACTCGCAGAGGGTGCGGTGGGTAATCTCAAGATGTTGAGTATTCGCGAGCACCGCTTTCCTTTCCTGGTGAAGGTGGGTAACTGGAACCGCTTCTCACGCAATACCGGCGGTACCCTGGTGGAAAAGTGCTGCCACTTTTTTGACCTGATGAACCTGGCGACGGGTTCGCAGGCTGTTAGCGTGTTTGCATCTGGCGGGCAGGACGTTAATCACCTGGACGAGGTTTACGACGGCGAGGTGCCCGATATTCTGGATAATGCCTACGTGATTGTTGAGTTTGCCAGCGGCTGCCGGGCCCACCTTGATCTTTGCATGTTTGCCGAGTCCAGCCGTGACGAGCAGGAAATCTGCGCGGTGGGCGACATTGGCAAGCTCGAATGCCGCATCCCCAGTGCGATGATGACCCAAGGCATTCGATCGACTAAAGCAATACGGCAATACACTGTTGCCGACAATCCCTCGATCCGGTTCCAGGGCCTGCATCATGGCGCCAGCTATCTGGAACACCTGGACCTGATCCACGCCATCCGATCGGGCGGGCCGGCGAAGGTAACCGTGGAAGATGGTCTGCGGTCCGTTGCGATTGGCGCGGCTGCCCACCTGTCTATTACAGAAAAGCGCGTTGTACAGCTGAGTGAGGTCTAGTCGGGAGCCGCGCTGTATACCTTTTCCCAGTAAGGCGCGACGTCAACAACCTGGCCGCTGGCCTCGGCATCATCTATTGCAAAACAGGTGACCGCCGCAGCAAGCCCTTCCTCCAGGGTGGTAGAAGTTGCATCCCCCCGCAGCATGGTAGCAATGAGTTCATTGGCCAGCACTTCGTCGCCGCCGCCATGCATGCCAGCGCCACGCGTATTGTGGTCCTGGACTTCCTCACCAAAACCGATACGCCTGAGTTCTATGGTGCCCGTGTAAACGTCTGCCCGTAGCGTACCTTTTGTCCCACAGATATACATACGGCGTTCAGGCAGACCGGTATTGGAATTCATGTGAAGACTTGCGCGGATGTTGTTGTCGTATTCGATGATGGTCACCTGGTTATCGAGAATGTCCTTGTCCGACGTAAAGGGGTTAACCATGCGTCCGTCGCGCCAGGTCATGTAACCCTGCCGACCGCTTCGGGTTTTGCCAACGCGAGCCAATGCGTCCTCGTTTTTCGGCAGGAAAAAGTTCAGACCACCGAATGACGCCACGCGCGCAGCACGCCCCTCAACCATCCAGTTTGCAAGATCAATATCGTGACAGCACTTTTCCAGCAGATGCGAGCCAGCGTTTTCCCGATGGCGTCGCCAGTCCCCCATGATGAAACCGCCGTGGTTGAAGTCCAGCGTCTCGTTGAATTCGAAACTGATGATGTCGCCAATGACGCCGCTCTTCAGCAGTTCCTTTACCTTGCGATAGTGGGGTGAGTAGCGGAGATTAAAGCCGATCACAAACTGTTTGCCTGATTTTTGCCAGGCGTCACGCATGGCAATGCAGTCATCCAGTGTGGTGGCGAGCGGCTTCTGGCAGAACACATGTTTGCCCGCCTCAAAAGCCGCAACAGTCTGCTCGGCATGAAACTTGTTCCAGGAGGCAATCATGACCCACTCGACATCCTCGCGATTAAGCACAGCCTCCAGCGTTGGTTCCTCAATAAACTCATCGCCAAACACCTTGCGACTCTCTGTAATCGAAAAGGGGTCAGGGTCATACACGGCCCGAATGTCGACGCTGTCGCTGGCCTCGTTAACCAGTTTTGCGACCGCCCGGCCCATATTGCCGCTGCCAATCAGGCCAATACCGATACTTTCTGTCATCTGCCGTCTCCAATCTTTTCCGCAGCAAGAATACTACAGCGCTGATCGTTGAGAACTCTGCGCAGGAAATCGCTAAACTGTCCAGACCGGTGTCTGTTGGAATTGATATGGTT
>CAYGNA010000323.1:0-5075 GCA_964351065.1 uncultured Pseudomonadales bacterium | reverse complement strand
GATCTACACCAACGCTGACGGCACGCTGCAGTTTATCGAGCTTGCCTCAAAAGTGGGTGGAGAGACCGGCCTCAACTGTTGCGACTTTGCCAGCCAGGACACAACAACCGGTATCCTGCAGCGTTTCCGTGTGCCCACCAGGCTGCCCGGTGATTCTCTCGACCGCTATGTGCTGATTGCGACTGCTGGCTTCCAGGCCGCGTACGGCCTCGCCCCCGACTACGTCATGCCGGACGGTTACATCGCCACGGGCGCGGGTGCATTACAATACAACCCGCCCATCATTATCTGGTCAAGCATCCCGACCAACGGCGTTGATTCGATCAATGTCGAAACTGGCAGCCAGTTGATTCGCCCGGCCACCCCAATCAACTTTGCTGGCCAGACCATTACGCTTACGCCTGATACCACACCACCTGTGATCAGCTCGATTCCTGGCACCTTGACGCTTGCATCCAACACAGCAATTCCAGGCAGCGACAGTCGCGTTACACAGCACTTCAGCGACGTCAACTGCACCGACAACCGAGACAGCGAGCCTTTGCTTGACATCGCTTATCCCGACCAACTGTTGCCCGGCATTACTACTTTAATCCCCATCACGTGCACTGACGCCAGCGCCAATATGACTGAAGGCGCCGGCAGTGTCAGGCTAAATACATTTACAGATACTGACGGTGACGGTATCGGTGATGCAACCGACACCGATGACGACAACGATGGCGTTCCAGATGCAACAGACGCCTTTCCGCTCGATAACACTGAAACCATCGACACAGACGGCGACGGTATCGGCAACAACGCAGACACTGACGACGACGGTGACACGGTGCCTGATACAATCGATGCCTTTCCGCTGGACGCCCAGGAGAGCGTCGACACAGATGGCGACGGCATAGGCAACAATGCTGATGAGGATGATGATGGTGATGGCGTGCCAGACAGCATTGACGATGACGTGCCGCCTGTTATCACAGCCACATCACCACTGGTTCTGAACGCAACCGGTCGGCTCAATCGCGTAGACCTGTCTGGTGTTACGGCCACCGATGATCGGGACGGGAATGTGCCTGTTGCCGCCGACAACATCGGTCCATTTACCGCTGGCCGTCATCAGATTTTGTGGACCGCCCGGGATGGCGCCGGCAATGTCACTACCTTTGAACAAACGCTGCAGTTGCTACCCAAAGTAGGCATCAAGCCCCGCCAGGTTGTGCCCGAAGGTAGTCGTGTCGAGGTAGAAGTAAAACTGTCAGGCGAGGCACCTGCCTATCCTGTTTCCATTACCTTCACAGCATCTGGTAGCGCCGATGGCACTGACTATGTGCTTCTCAGCGATACCGTCAGCATCACCCAGGGTCGCACCGGCACCCTTACGCTGGACATCACCCAGGACACGGTTGCTGAGGCAGATGAGAGCCTGTTGCTCACAGTGACAAATGCCAACCAGGCCTGGTTTGATGCCGGCACAACACAAACCATCACAATTACCGAAACCAACCTTGCGCCACAGGCGATGATTAGCATGAGCCAGGCGGGAAGCGAGCGTAGCACCATATTTGCAGATGCTGGCACCGTCACACTGGATGCAACAGCCACAGACCCTGATGCAGATGTACTGACCTATGAGTGGCGCGGCGGCAATCTGCCGCTTACGGGTATCAATGCCACCAGTGCCAGTTTCAACCCGACTGACGTGGTGACCGGCAATTACATAATCTGGCTGATTGTCTCCGATGGCGTCAATACAACGCGCGCCAGCCGTACACTGCGGGTCGAGCCCACAGCGCCTTCGCTGGACACAGTGCTTGATACCGATGGCGACGGTCTGTCTGACAGCACCGAAGGCACTGGTGACAGTGACGCGGATGGCATTCCCGAGTATCTGGACGACAACCCCGACAACTCGCTCCTGCCGGCGTGGGAAGGCTTACAGCTTCAGACGGGCCCAGGGCTCAATTTGCGACTGGGCGAAACCGCACTTGGCTCAAACAATGCGGCAATCGATTCTCTCAGCTTTGCCACGCCGGATGTCGGCTATCGATATCCCACCGGCTTACTGGATTTTGAGATTGGCAGTCTGGGTGCACCAGGCGACGCGGCGTCGATAGTGATCCCTCTCAACGCGCCAATTCCGGCTGGTGCCGAGTACCGAAAATTCTCCGCCACACAGGGATGGCAGCCATTTTTGGAGAATGCGGACAATGCTGTCAAATCGGCAGGTACAGAACGTAATCTGTGTCCACTGCCAGGCGACACCGCCTATCAGGCTGGCCTTAACGTCGGCCTCTACTGTATCGAACTGACACTGACCGATGGCGGTCCAAACGATGCCGATGGCCAAACCAATCAGCGCGTGCTTGATCCGGGCGGGCTTGCGCTGGTGGATGTGGCACCAGCGTTGTCGATCGCCGCCAGCCTGACGCTGGAGGCAACCAGCACAGTTGGTCTCGCCCTGCCAAACGATAGCGTCACAAGCTTCCTCAACAGCGGCCTCTGCGTGGATGTTGAAGATGGCGACCTTACTGTCACGACTAATTTTGCTGGCGATGCCTTGCCGATTGGCACGACCGATGTGCTGTTTAGCTGTGTTGACTCTGCCAACAACCTGGTCGAGGCGACAGCCCAGCTAACGCTTTCAGATACAACCCCGCCTACCCTCTTGGTGCCAGGTGCAATTGCGATTGAATCACGCGAGGCCATCAACGGTGCGAACGCCCTGATTACCACACCGCTTTCAGCCGTGACCTGCGAAGACAGCGTTAGCGGTGAATTGCCGGTCAGCGATGATACGCCCGGCATCTTCAGCTTTGGTACCACAACCATCACACTGACCTGCAGCGATGCAGCCGGTAACACATCAATAGGTACAGTTGCGGTGACTGTCTCATCCCCAGCGGTACCCAAATCCCAGAGCAGTCAGGGCGCTGGCTGTTTCATCGCGACGGCAGCTTACGGGTCACATCTTGACCCGCACGTTAAAACGTTACGGCGTTTCCGGGACCAGCACATGATTACCAATGCGCCCGGCCGCGCGCTTGTTGCGGCTTACTACACCTACTCGCCGCCACTGGCGGATGAGATTCGGCATTCGCCAACCCTGATGACAATCACCCGGCTCGCGCTGAGCCCGATTGTTTATGCGGTGGCCTATCCGGATCGCTTTGCCGCACTGGCGATGATGCTGGTTTTGCTGTGGTTCGCCCGCCGGCTACGCTTGCCCGGCCCCAGTACTGACCGCAAATAATCAAACCTCAAGGAATAGTAAAGATGACGGAAACACTGGCGGACATGCTCACGCTTGTCCAGGGAGAACGGGTGGACACCTTTGTAGGGAAAGCTGAATCTTACGGCGTCATAGGCATCTATGGCGGTCATTTCCTGGGCCAGGCCTTGATGGCCGCATTCCAAACCGTCGACGAACCCAAGGTGGCCAACTCTTTCCATGCCTATTTCCTGAAGGCAGGAAATCCCGAACTACCTATCGTTTATCACGTGGAACGCCTGCGAGACGGCCGTGGTTTTGATACGCGGGTTGTCAAGGCAACCCAGGGCGAAGCGCCCGTCTTTCATATGACGGCAAGCTTCAAACTGCCAGAAGACGCGACTGAAGAACACCAGAAAGTGATGCCCAATGTACCTTCGCCGGCAGCGGTAACCGCAGCCCGTGAAGCAGCGGGCGGCGAACCGGGCAGGTTCCCCATGACGCTTGGTGGTCGTGTGCAGATGGAACTGATATCAGATCACTTTGTTCCCCAGCAGTTTACCCCCGACCGTGAGCCTGTGCTCCAATCCTGGACGCGAGTTCCGGGACTCGAAAACGCAGACCAACGAATGTCGCAATGTGCCCTTGCGTACCTGGCAGATGGCACGCTGATGTTTAACTCGGTACTGCCTTACGGCATACCTTTTCGTACCCACCGCCTCACCAGCCTGGACCAGAGCGTCTGGTTCCATCACCCATGTAATGTTTCAGACTGGCTCCTGTACGACCAGCGCAGCATTCTCGCCGCTGACGCCAGGGGACTAAACGAGGGTGAGATCTACCGCGAGGACGGCAAGGTCATCCTGACCGCGGCCCAGGAGTCAATGCTGCGGAAGATGTGACACAACAACAATCTCGCGGCACAACGCCGTCAGGCTTCAGCCAGAAAGTCCACCGTGCGCTGTTCTGTTTCAGCATCCGGCGCTGTCACCGCTGCGCAGAAGTGCGTAACGCCGATGTCCCGCAGACGATTCATCTGCCGGGTGAGCTCCGCCTCGTCACCGGCAAGCGCCAGTTCTGCAGGTCCCGCCACGCCTTCCCGGTCGAGCATGGCCCGGTACGACGGCAACATGCCATACATCTGAAGGCTTTTGCCGATCATTTCCCTTGCGCCAGTCACGTCGTTGGTCAGCACTACAGGAAACCCGGCAGCAATTTTAGGCACCGGTTTGCCCGCCTCGGCCGCAGCAGAGTTGATTGAGGGAATAATATGGCCCTCCAGTGTTTTGGGGCCGGTCATCCAAGTGACCGTACCGTCACTCAACGAACCAGCAATCTTCAGCATCGCCGGACCAAGCGCCGCGACCAGCAAAGGTACCGGTTGCGCGCCAGGAATACTGAGCTGCAGGTTGTTCACACGGTACTCATCGCCTTTATGCGAGACCCGCTCACCGCGCAGAAGCGGCCCGAGTATCTGCAAATACTCCTTCATATGTCGGGCTGGTTTTGCATACGACATGCCGAGCATGTCCTCAATCACAACCTTGTGGGACAAACCAATCCCAAGATTGAAACGCCCACCTGACGCCGCGCCTGTAGTAAGCGCCTGTTGCGCAATGGCAGAGGGATGACGCGGGTATGTCGGCGTAACAGCGGTACCGAGGCCAATTCGCGATGTTTCCCGACCAATAATGGCAAGCGTCGAGATGGCATCAAAACTGAAAATGTTAGCCATCCAGATGTCATCAAACCCTTTTGCTTCCGCCGCCTGCGCAGTCTTGACCAGGTCGTCCAGCGTACCGCCGGGGCCGCTGGCACCAAGCATTAGTCCCTTTCTCATCGATTTTTTCCCTGTTATGAAGATATGACT
>CAYGNA010000322.1:0-5087 GCA_964351065.1 uncultured Pseudomonadales bacterium | reverse complement strand
ATGCTCGGATTTGAGTACAGCCATCATTTTCGTGCTGTCTTTAAACCTTATCCGGTGATTGCGAGTGCCTCGATTGCATTCTGGTTTGCGGCGGGCGTGCGCTTCGCGATAGTGCTGCTGGGCCGGGTTAGCAGGTACGCATGGACGCTGGCGCCGGCGCTGCTGCTGGTTATCGGGTTTGTCCAGTATCCGCGGCTTGATCGTAGTGGTTCGAGCCTTGTCGAGAATTACGCAATGACGGTGCTGACGGCGTTGCCGGAGGGGGCTGTGCTCTTCGTTCGTGGCGACAACCAGACCGGACCGCTGGGTTACCTGCACTATGTGGAAGGAATACGCCCGGACGTTGAAGTCAGGGACTTTGACAACCTGGTGTTCCCCAACCGTCTGGGCGACCCCTACCTGCCTGATGACGAAAGACTTCGGCGCTTCCGCGACTTTGTGGATCAGTCTGCGCGGCCTGTGTTTATGATCGATCCCATGATCTCTCCTGCGATTGACTACGGCGGTTTTGTCCAGTTCAGCCGCGACGGCAGGGGAGGTTACGGGTTTCTGCCGGAATTCGATGCATGGGTTGATCTGATGGTCGATATATACGCAGGTAATCTGCTGTTTGATGATCATGAGAAGTACTACCTGTTTCAGGCGCTGATACGCTTTTCGCGGCAGTACCTGGGTTTTGCACTGCAACCACAGGTTGGCGGACTGCCGGAGAACGTGGCGATTCGGGTCAGCAAACTGCAGCAGACCTTTCCCGGCAAGCTCATTTCCCTTGAACAACTGTTACCATTGGCAGGTCGGGAAATTACCAAAGGCAGGCTGCTGGAAATTGCCGCTACCGCGGAACAGGAAATTCCTGACTTTGCGACGCGGGACGCCTTGGCCCTGTTCTACCAGCTGGTGGCGGAAGTTCACCTGCTTCGACCTGTTAACAGATCACGTGCCGGCGAATATTTTGAGCTGTCGCTAAGGCAGAATCCGGACGTCGCCAACCCCAGCATTTGTGAGCTGGCGAGAATTTACCAGGAGGTCAACAATGTGGACGCCCTCGAGGGCTTGCGGGCGCGCTTCAACAGCGACTGCCTGGTCAACTGAAATGCAGGATCCGGATTGATGCTCAGCATCATTGTGCCAACATACAGGGAAGCGGGTAACTTACCCGGGCTGGCTGCGCGGATTGATGCCGCACTGGCGCCTGCTGGTGTGGTGTACGAACTCATCATTGCTGATGATGATTCGCCGGATGAAACGCAGGAGATTTGTGCCGAGCTGGCAGTTCGCTATCCACTGCGCCTAATCCTGCCGGACAACAGGCCGAAAGATCTCTCCCTGTCGGTGATTGACGGGATCAAGGCCGCGCAGTTTGAGACACTGGTGGTCATGGATGCAGACCTGTCCCATCCACCAGAGAAAATTCTGGAACTCCTGGCAGAATTGGCGGCAGCACCGGACGCCTTCGTCGTAGGTAGTCGATACGTCAGCGGAGGCAGCTTCGATCGCGACTGGAGTATCTGGCGCTTCCTGAATTCATGGATTGCTACCCTGTTGGCCAGGCCCCTGGTTCGCTGTACCGATCCGATGTCAGGCTTTTTTGCGTTCCATCTCTCGCAACTTCCCGACGTGGAGAAACTGCGTCCTGTCGGGTACAAGATTGGTCTCGAGATTATGGTCAGGGGGAATTTTGGCACCGTGCGGGAAGTACCGATCGCGTTTGCCGATCGCGAAATTGGCGCCAGCAAAATGAACCTGGGGCAACAGCTAAACTACCTTCGCCACTTGCGCAGGCTGTATCTCTATCGCTTTGGTGGTCTTGCCGAATTTGTTCACTTCGGCGTCGTTGGCGCCAGCGGCTTTGTGATTGATGTCACTTTCTACTACCTGTTTCAGCTAGTTGGGATTTCGCACCAGGTTGCCCGCGCACTCAGCTTCTGGCCTGCAGTTAGTTGGAACTGGGCGCTTAATCGCAGGACAACCTTTGGTGAAAGAGAGCGTCGTCCACGTGGCCGGCAATGGGTAGAGTTTGTGCTGGCAAGCCTGGTCGGGTTTTCGATCAATTGGGGCGTGTATGTCTATCTGACAACCCACTCTCATTTTTTTGACAGCTATCGAATCCTCGCGCTGCTGTCAGGCATTGTCACTGCCAGTGTCTTTAACTTTCTGACATCGACTTTGTTTGTCTACAGCGAAAAGAGAATCAAGCCATGACAGTACTCACCAACCTCAGGATCTGGGATGGCGAAAGCGATCAGCTCCAACAAGGTGCCGATGCGCTGGAGATAATTGACGGCAAAATTGTTCGCGTCGGGCCCCGGTCGGAGATCCACGGGCAGGATGAGAGAGACATGGATGGGCTCTTTGTCATCCCGGGTCTTATTGATGCCCATGTACATCTTTGTTTGAATCCAGAGATCATGAAGCCGGCGGACCAGGATCTGGTGAGTGATGAAGAATTGCTGGCGCAAATGAAAGTGCGTGCCAGGGCGATGCTGGCAGCAGGTATTACATCGGCCAGGGATCTGGGCGGCGGCCGCTGGCTTGAACTGGTTGTACGTGACGAAATTCTGGCGGGTACCATTGCCGGCCCGCGCCTGATCTGCGCCGGGCAACCCATTACATCGGTCAAGGGTCACTGTCACTTCTGGGGAGGTGAGGCGGGCGATCTCGCCGACGCCCTGACTGTACTTGGCCGGCAGGTTGAACACGGTGTTGATCTGATAAAGGTGATGGCCACGGGTGGTCAGTTGACGCCAGATTCACAACCCATTGACGCACAGTTTGATGCGGCAACCCTGACGGAAATTGTTAGAACCGCAAACAGCCGTCAGCTGACAGTCGCCGCCCACTGCCACGGCACAAGTGGTATTCGCAATGCAGCGGTCGCAGGCGTCACTACCATCGAACACTGCTCCTGGGTTGGCCAGGATGGGTGGGCAAAAAATTATGAAGCAGACGTCTGCGAGATGATTGCCGCGCGAGGTATTCGGGTTTCGCCAACAGTAAACCTGGGGTGGAAGCGACGGATCGGTTCAGGCGCCTACGAGGCCCAGGTCAGGTCGAACTTTGCGAAAATGCGCGCGGCGGGTGTTGCGCTGATTGCATCGACCGATGCGGGTATTCCCAATGTATTCCATCATGACCTCCCCAAAGCATTGCCCGTGTTTGCGCACTTTGCCGGTCTTGGCAATGTCGAGGTTTTGCGGGCTGCTACCAGCGAGTGTGCGAGGGCCATCGGGTTGGGCAAGGTCACGGGGCTCATTGCACCAGGATATGCAGCGGATCTCGTGATGTTTGAACAAAACCCGCTCGAAGACCTGGCGGTGCTGGAAACGCCTGCAGCGATTTACGCGCGAGGTCTCGCCTTCAGGAAATAGACGGGTTCAGAGTTCGGTATACCAGACAGACATAATGTAGCCCGGATGACCGTTTTCGCTGTTGTCTGTCATATAAGAAGACTGCTGGACAAACTCCACTTTGATTTTGCCTTCGGTTTCGGCCAGCCACTCATTGATTTCGACTTCACTCTCGTGAACCTGTGACACTCGCTGCCTGAAGATGCGTACTTTCATGTCCTGCCCCAATTTTTTTGGATTTCCCCTATCTTAGTGTTGCATCAACATTTTCGCCATGCCTTCACTCCTGGACTCAACCCCTGGGCTCAACCCCTGGTCTTAATCTCTGGTCTTAACCCCAGGCCGTGAGTACCCAACGGAACATTGCCACCGTGCCGTGACTGGCATACCCTCTGGCAGTCAATAAATGAGGGAGAACAAGCAACATGTGGAATTACGGTGACATGCTTGAGGCTGTTGCGGATGTCATGCCAGGCTCGGCACCTGCGTTAATTCACCAATACCACGTGACCACATGGGCGGATTTTGAGGCTCGTAGCAACAACCTGGCGACAGCGCTTCTGGCTCGCGGCCTCGTGGCCGGAGACAAGGTCGCGTTCTACATTCGCAATCATTCGGCATACATGGAAATGCTGGCTGCGTGTTTCAAGGCGCGACTTGTCCACGTCAATGTCAATTACCGCTATGTGGAAGACGAGCTGACCTACATTATCGATAACTCAGATGCGAAAGCCGTGCTGTTTGACGCAGAGTTTGCATCTCAAGTTGCTGCTATCAGGGGCCGCCTGCCGCTGGTCTCGGTCTGGCTGCAATTGCAGGACGAGGACAGGCTCCTGCCAGGTGCAGAGTCCTATGAGTTACTTGCGTCTTCTGGCAATGGCGAGCGCCTCGATATCCGTCGGTCCGGCGAGGACATGCTGTTCCTCTATACCGGGGGGACCACGGGCATGCCCAAAGGGGTGATGTGGGAGCAGGAGAACCACTGGTTGTCTGGTGCCAGAGGTGCAACGCTCGCAACGGACATGGTACCGCCTGAATCGATTGCAGAGCACGCTGCTAACGTGGCCGCAGCCGGAGGAGGGCGGCGCTCATTCCCGGTGTGTCCCCAGATGCATGGCACCGGTCTGTTTACATCCATTAGCGTAATGATGGGTGGTGGCTGTGTGGTGACAACCAACAACCCCAGGTTTGATCCTGAGGAAACCTGGCAACTCGTGCAGGACCACAGCGCTGCATCGATGGCCATTGTTGGCGACGCCTTTGCCAAGCCGCTCTTGCAAGTGCTTGATGAAAACCCGGGCAAGTACGACCTGTCTTCCCTGATAAGCATACTTTCGTCGGGGGTCATGTGGAGCCCCGAGGTGAAGCGCGGGCTGCTTGCGCACAATAACAATCTCACGCTCATCGACTCTTTTGGCGCGTCTGAGGCCGTGGGTTTTGGTACCTCCACAACAACCGCCGCGGGTGGCCAGGGCGTAGGCAAGTTTATGGTAAATGAGCGCACGCGCGTGTTCACTGAAGATCATCGCCCGGTCGAGCCAGGCTCTGGCGAAATTGGGTTTGTTGCCCGCATGGGTGGGATTCCAAGTGGTTACTACAAAGACCCGGAAAAATCGGCCAAAACGTTTCCGGTTATAGATGGGGTCCGCTACTCGATCCCGGGGGACTGGTGCACGGTTGCGGCTGATGCGTCCCAGACGCTGCTCGCGCCGAGCACTGTTATAAAAAATACGGCCCAGG
>CAYGNA010000321.1:0-5093 GCA_964351065.1 uncultured Pseudomonadales bacterium | reverse complement strand
GTTATTCACTAGTGCCTGGCTACTTGCCTTGCTGGCTGGTTGCTCATCAGCGCCTGCGGCCCTGTCGGACTGCATCGAACTGATTGAGGATAATGCCCCGATCGGAACTGCGGCGCCGGGCGACGCATTGCCACGCTTCTCCCAACAGGACATGGAACTTATCCTCGCAGCACCCCGCAACAATTCTGAACGCGAGCGCCTGGCAGGGAGTCTACTGGGTGAGATCTGTCCCGATATCACCCGGGTGCTTATCCCCGGTTATGCCAGTCACAATCTGACCTGTGTTCTTCCCGGGCAACTACCGGAGCAAATCCTGGTAGGCGCCCATTACGATCGCGCGGGTCAGGGACACGGCATCGCAGATAACTGGGCAGGTGTTGTCACCACCATACGTCTGCTGAGGTACTTTGGCGCCAACCCGCCGCGACATACAATGGCCTTTGTCCTGTTTGGCGAGGAAGAGCAGGGAATGGTTGGCTCTCGCCACTTCATCAGGTCGGGCGGTGGCCGTGACACCATCGCCATGCTAAACGTTGACACGCTGGGTCTTGGTCCGTTAACGGTTGATCGACGTTCGGACGGTGTACTTGCCTGCAAGGCTCTGAAGACTGCACGTTTGCTGGGCATTTCAGCGCGTACCAACAGCTTGCCAGAAACGGTAGGGGACTGGCGTCCATTCAAGCGGGCAGGGGTGCCAGTGCTCAATATTCATTCGCTCGACAGGGCTACACTGCGTGTTGTGCACACACGGCGAGACAGGGCAGCAAACATTGACCTGGGCCAGGTCAATGATGTGTTTCGTGTTGTCCTCCAGACCTTGCTGGTACTGGATAAAGCGCCAGGACACAGCGTAACGCCAGGGGAGAACCGGTAATCATGATCTTTCGACAGTTATTTGACAGTACATCCTCAACTTACACCTACCTGCTTGGCTGTGAGGCAACCCGCGAGGCCGTCATCATCGATCCTGTATTTGAGCAGTTTGACAGGGACACCGCTCTCATTCGGGAACTGGGCCTGACGCTTCGTTATGTTTGCGATACTCATGTCCACGCGGATCACGTCACGGCAGCCTGGCTAATGCAGCAGCGACTGGGTGCACAGGTTGTATTGGCGGCCGAGAACCATGCGACAGGCGTAGATCTGCCCGTCAGGCACGAAGACGAACTTTCCTTTGGTCATGAAAGGCTCACTGTGCTTGCAACGCCTGGCCACACTGCCGGGTGTATCACATTCGTCACAAGCGACCGGTTGATGGCTTTTACGGGTGATTGCCTATTGATTCGGGGTGCCGGTCGAACTGATTTTCAGTCAGGAGATGTACATGCCATGTGGCAGAGCATTCGCACGCAGATTTTTAACCTGCCTGACAACTGCCAGGTTTTTCCAGCGCACGACTATATGGGTCGCAGCATGTCCACGGTGGCCGAAGAGAAACGTTTTAACCCAAGGATTGGCGGCGATGCAAAGGAAGAAGATTTTGCCGGTTATATGGAAAACCTGGCTCTGCCACACCCCAAACTGCTTGATATTGCCGTACCCGCAAACATGGTCTCCGGGCGCCCGGCGGATGGCAAGAAACCAGAGCCTGACAATTGGGCACCGTTAACGCTCACGTTTGCGGGTGTGCCTGAAATAGATCCAGACTGGTTGGCCCGCCATCGCGAAACCGTGTTTATCCTGGACGTCAGATCCAGTTCAGAGTACCTCGGTGAACTGGGTCATATTGACTCGTCAGTACTGATACCACTTGACGAATTGCGGGCGCGCCTCGACGAGGTACCTCGGGATCGACCTGTAGTTGCTGTCTGCCAGTCTGGCAAACGTTCTGCCATGGCAACCCAGATTCTCCGTAATGCGGGCATCCAGCAGGTGGCCAATGTCCCAGGGGGAATGATCCAATGGCGCAGGCTTGCGTTGCCCTGACCAGGTGGCTCAGATTAGCCGGTAAACCGCTCTTCGAAACCGTTTTCCCAAAGTTCGATGTCGGTACCCTCTGCCCGCTGGAGGAGAATCCCCATCGCATATTCGCTGTCTATTGGACGTACCCAGCGAATCTCCCCACGTAGCAGGAACATGGCAAAAGGCTCACCGATACCAATGGTGATGTTCAACAGGCTACCGGGAATCAATTGCTGATCGGTGCGGAACTGTAGTCCACTGGGAGAGAAGTCGACTGCCTCGCAGGCGACCGAGACACCGACCATATCCGGATCTTCTTCACACTCATGTACGTGCACAAAAAAACGAATATTGTGAGCAACACGCGATTCACTGCGTTTATCCATGTCAGGGTGTCCGTAACAATCAAGATGTCGATAGTATTGGCTGGGATTGGGTACTTCAACCCTGGTTCGGGTCAATGAGTGTCCGGTAGGTTCGAAGGTGCTTCAGGGCTTCGGTGTGCTGGCCAATCAATTCGTAAAGCCTGGACAGGTTATAGTGGGCATCTGCAAACGATGCAGCACGCTTGTACGCTTCAATGGCATCGTTGATCCGGCCCATATCCTCCAGCAGTGTGCCCAGGTTGAAAGCCGCCAGGATATTATCGGGATCGGTATCAAGCGCCGCCTGGTAGTGTTTCTCCGCGTTGGCATAATCGCCAGACTCCTGCTGTAGCCTACCAATGTTCACGTGGGCATCAGAGTGATATGGATCGAGTTCAAGGGCGCGCTCGTAGGCTGCCGGGGCGTCATCAGGACTCACGGCTTCCAGGTCCACGCCCAGGTCAAACCAGTCATCGCTGGTCAGTTGTTCCTCGGAGGCTGATGCGTTTTCGGCTGCGCGGCGAGCAAGAGGTGCGACGCTGCCAGCAAGATCAGCAACAGAGAAGTTGAAATGGAACTGGCCTGACACAGGATTGTAGACCTGCTCCTGGTCACGAATGACTACCTGGCCACCGTCGCCGCTAATGCGCAGCGCCGTCAGCGGCCGGTTCTGCGGCAGACGCTGCTGCAGGGAAAGCAGGCTTCGGTTAATACGCGATCGACGCACACCCGCACTCAGCAACTCTTTGGCCGTGCGCAGCACAATGATGTCCTGGAAACTGAAGCGATAGCGACCTTTGTGGCCCTTTTCAGGGTCAAGTACACCACGAGCGATGTCACGAATGACCGCAGGGGAAAGCTCTAGCAATTCTGCGACTTCTCGGGTCGAATATCCCTTCATCTTCCACTACTGTTGATATCCGCTGGCCGCTTCTAAACTGGCCGAGTTACGGTTGGTTTGTCTTTACCTGTTGTGCTTCATTACTCGTCCAGGGCCTTGGCCCTGAAGGTTGAGCTTCAGCATCCAGGACCGAATGTGGTGCCGCGATGATATCAACAAATCAGTCCAGGCATCTGCTCACAAGAACTACTCTGCCCGTTTGATCATGTCCCGGGCGATCACGGTTTGCTGGATCTGCGACGTTCCCTCGTAAATCCTGAACAGGCGCACATCACGGTAAAAGCGCTCAATGCCGTATTCCTCGACATAGCCGGCACCACCGTGAATCTGTACTGCCCGGTCAGCTACGCGGCCGACCATCTCTGTTGCAAACAGCTTACAACTGGCGGCTAGCGCCACTACGTTTTCACCTGCATCACGCCGCTTTGCGGCATCTTCTATCATGCAGCGTGCGGCGTAGGTTTCCGTCTGGCTGTCTGCAAGCATTGCCTGGATTAACTGAAAATCTGCGATGCGCTGGCCAAACTGTTTACGCTCCAGGGCGTATCGCAGGCTGTCCTGTATAAGCCGCTCGGCAATACCCACACTGAGTGCACTAATATGCAGGCGCCCTTTGTCGAGCACTTTCATGGCGGTGGCGAATCCAACGTTTTCCTTGCCGCCAACCAGGTTTGCCGCGGGCACCATCACATCATCAAACATCACGTCGCAAACGTAAGTACCCTGTTGACCCATCTTGCGATAGGGCGAGCCAAGGCTGATGCCGTCCAGATCTGTGCTGACCAGGAATGCAGAAACGCCACGAGCGCCTGATTCTGCCGGATTGGTACGGGCAAACACGGTAAAGAGGTCAGCTTTGGGCGCGTTTGTGATGTAGCGTTTGGTGCCGTTGAGCCGATAGTAATCGCCTTCCTTTTTTGCGGTAGTGCGAACCGATGCGGCATCCGAGCCTGACTCAGGTTCTGTCAGGCAAAATGAGCCAATACACTCACCGGTCGCCATTTTTGGCAGGTAAGCCTGTTTCTGCTCTGCTGAACCATCAATGATCAGCGCCTGGGAACCAATACCCACATTGGTACCAAACACAGACCTGAATGCTGGTGATGTGTGTCCAAAAGCCCGGGCTACGGCAACCTCTTCGGACATGTTAAGGCCCAGACCGCCATATTCTTCAGGAATGGTGAGTCCAAACAGGCCAAGCGCCTTCATCTCTTCAATCACATCATCGGGAATGGCATCATCCATACCCACCTGGGACTCCAGCGGTTTGAGGCGGTTTTCGACAAATCTGTCGATGGTGTCGAGCAACTGGCCCAGAGTCTCTTTATCGAGTGCCATAAGGAATCCCCAACATGCAGTGTGGCGCCTGTTGGTCACCGGGGTGACGCTATATAATGGCGCGCTTAATTAAAATGAATCGGCTTTGCCGCAGCAAGGCCAGAATTGTAACAAAGAGAGAATCGCATGGCTGGTTTTAAATGGGACGACCCGTTTTTCCTCGATGACCAACTCACCGAAGACGAACGCATGATTCGTGATACCGCAAGGGACTACGCACAGGCCAAACTGCAGACACGCGTAAAGCAGGCGTATCGAGACGAGTATTTTCACCGGGAAATCATGAGCGAGATGGGCGAACTGGGCCTGCTTGGTTCAACACTTCCGGAGAAGTATGGTTGCTCTGCCGTCAATTACGTTTCATACGGACTGGTGGCTCGTGAAGTTGAGCGCGTGGATAGTGGCTACCGCTCTGCGATGAGCGTGCAGTCTTCGCTCGTGATGCACCCAATTTACGCTTATGGCAACGAAGCGCAGCGGGAAAAGTACTTGCCCAAGCTGGCAACCGGAGAATGGGTTGGCTGTTTTGGCCTGACCGAGCCGGATTTTGGCTCTGACCCTGGCAGCATGATTACGCGGGCAGAGCA
>CAYGNA010000320.1:0-5122 GCA_964351065.1 uncultured Pseudomonadales bacterium | reverse complement strand
ATATTTACCTCCCCGCATCAAAAGGTAAATTTCCTGTACTGCTGGTCCGCGATATCTACGGCAACGGTGCGCAGGCGAGCAGGCAGCGTTACGCGAAGTTTGCGACTCAAAACGGGTACGCATTTGTCTATCAGATTGCGCGCGGACGGTATGATTCAGAAGGCAACTGGTATCCCTACTTCCAGGAAATCAATGACGGTGATGACACGCTTACGTGGATTGCAAAACAGCCCTGGTCTAACGGCAATGTCGGTATGTTTGGCACATCCTACCTGGCGTCGGTGCAATGGCTCGCGGCGCTGAACCGCAACCCGGTGCTCAAGGCCATCGCCCCGGCCATGAGCCCCGGCAACTACTACCGTGATGTTGCTTATCCTGGCGGCGCTTTTTCGCTGCTCTCAAGAGCAAGCTGGGGTATTGGTACGGTAGGTAGTCGGACCAATGGCGCGTTTCCAATCGACTGGATTGGCGGTATTGAACACCTGCCCATCAAGACCCTGGATCAAAGTCTTGGGTTTGATGTGCGCCACTTTCGCGATTGGCTTGATCACCCCACCTACGATGCTTACTGGGAACCGCTAAACCTGGAAGCCCGGGCAGACGAGATGACTGTGCCTGCACTCAACATTGGTGGCTGGTTTGATGTCTTTCTGCGAAGCACCATCGGTAGTTACCGGACCATGGGTGCCAACGCTGCTGCCGCTATCGCGCGTGAAAACCAACGCATGATCATTGGTCCCTGGCCCCATGGCTGGAACGCCACAACAAAAACCGGAGAACTCGACTTTGGCAAAAAAGCACTCATCAATGAGGAAGCTTTGATGCTGGAGTGGTTTGATCACTTCCTGAAAGGCAAGCCACTACCCGATCGAGCCCCGGTAATGCTGTTTGTGATGGGCAAAAACGAGTGGCGCGAGGAACACGAATGGCCGCTTGCAAGAACGTTATACACAGCCTACTACCTGCACGCAGACGGCAGTCTGAAAACAGCAGCACCAGCGGCAACCGGTGGCAAAGTCAGGTACGTCTATGATCCCAAAGACCCGGTACCAACCCTGGGCGGTAACATCATGCGCCCCGAACTGCGCGGGCCGTTCTATCAGGCACCATTGGACAACCGCGAGGACATTATTCGATTCACCACTGAAGCCTTTGCTACTACTACCGAAATCACGGGTCCCATCGGTGTGCAACTGTACGCCGAGAGTGACGCCACTGACACCGACTTCATGGCCAAGCTGGTGGTCATCAAGCAGGACGGCCGCGCTTTTAATCTGGTGGACGGCGTCATTCGCGCACGTTACCGCAACAGCTTCAGTGAGCCTGCGTTGCTTGAACCCGGCAAGGTTTATCTTTATGACATTGACCTCTGGGCCACCAGCTACCAACTTGACCCCGGCGACCGGCTTCGCATCGATATCACCAGCAGCAACTTTCCACGGCTCAATCGCAACCCCAACACCGGTGCACCATTTGGTGAAACCACGCGAATGATTCGAGCCAGGCAAGCAATACATGCCAGTCGTGAATATCCATCCCATGTTGTGCTGCCGATCATCCCGGCAACAGGTCAAGCCATGCGGTGAACCTGGAGTTTCAATCCGACCACTGAGAGGTTTATCCTGCCAGAAACACCACTTAAGCGTTGGCGGAATTAACTACAATTCGGGAGGCCAGAAGATGAAAGTGTTAAACGGCAATCTGCGTTTTTTGGCGGTAATGTGCCTTGCCGTTGCCCCATCTGATGTTCTGCACGCGGGTGAGGCCGTCGATGTTGAAGTCTTTAAGGCACCCGTTTCCATCGAACTGGAACAACCTGATTATCCAGGTGGTAACCTGCGGAATCTCAAAGAGGGGTGGGTCAACGTACACTTTATGGTTGATGCCAGTGGCAAACCCTACGAACCGATGGTCACCGATTCAACGGGCGACAAAGCGTTTGAAAGAGAAGCAGTGAAGACGGTAATGAGGTCAATATTTGAGCCGGCATCTCTGAACGGTGAGACACTGGACGCTGGACATGCGCTCAAGGTCACCTTCGCCATTGAAGGCGCGGACGTCGGTGGCAGAAGCGGCTTTGGCCGCACTTATAAACAGCTGATGAAAGCCGTCGACAAGCGTGATCAGCCACGGGCGCAGGAACTTCTCGCCCTGCTGGAATCGAAATCCGTTCACAATCTTTACGAGGATGCGTTTCTCCACCTGGCAAAGTACAGCTATGCGGCTATCTGGGGTGACAAGGCAACTCAACTGGCAGCGATCACCCGCGCCATCGCCCATGAGAAAAAAGAAAACTATCTCTCCGAAGCCTTGTTCACCACGGCACTGCAGCAGGCTTTTTCACTACAGGTACAGCTCCAGGACTTTGGCGCAGCCCTGCAAACCTGGGCAAAACTCGAATCCAGGGATATCAGTGAAGCTACCCGCGACAGCCTGCAGAGAGTGGTCAGCAAAATTGAAGCGCTCAAAGACGACGACCAGGCATTTCGGGTGACCGGCGAGATTGGTGACAATAACCACTGGTCCCTGCTGCTCCTCAAAGATGAGTTTTACCTGGATGAGGTAACAGGTGAACTCGCTGAGCTAAAACTGCGCTGCGATCGAAAGTATGTGTTCTTCAGGTACCAGCCAGAAATCCAGTACAACATTCCCGGCAAGTATGGCAGCTGTCACTTGCAGATTGTGGGCAACCCGGGCACCACGTTCGGTCTGGTCCAGCGCTGATACGTAAAAGGCTCCGACAGCAGCAATCAAGGACGCGATTAGCGTTGAGAGTCAGGCAAAAGTTCGGGAACCTTTACCCCGCTCCTGCTGAATCCAGCCGAAGTGGCCCGGACCTGCGCCATACCAACACACTGACGAGCAGGATCAGGAAAGAGCCACTGCCCAACGGCACCCAGAGACTCTGAATAATCCTGACCGTGTTTAATGGATCAGGATACCCCGTCTGCCAGAGTACCCACTCAAAACCTAGCGTTGTGGCGAGCGACGGGTGCCCGTTTGACAATGCAATGATGGCGTCGCCCGTGTCGGGATTGAGTCGCAGGGCGCTGTTGATGGCAGGATCGTTGGCACCGTCATGGCCGAACACAACATCACCATTTTGGGTGGGTGCATAAAGGATACTGCCCAGCCCCCAGATATCGATGCCAAATGCGCTTGCATGCGGCTGTCGCATCAGCGCAATCGACGCGGGCATAAGCAGATAGTCAGCACCGCTGCCCGGTAGCAGCGCCTGTGCCAGCCGCGCAAGATCAGCAGCGGAACTGTTAAGCCCTGTCGCAGCGCTGGATGCATATTGGTACATGGGTACTGCATTACCATCGCGATCATAGCTGCGTGCAATGTTATCGAGCGAACCAATGAACTGGTAGTTCGAACGCGCCATGCCCAGTGGCTCAAAGATGTTTTTTGTAACGTAGTGCTCGAAGGTATCTCCCGACACTTCTTCCACGACCAGTTCCAGCACAAGGAAGCCGCCACCCGAGTACTGAAACTCAACGCCAGGTTCATTCACGACACTGATGTCAACTCTTTCGCCAGAGGAAGCCCGGGGTGATGCAAGTTCGTCCTCCAGACGGGGCAGTGTTTCATCTGCAGCATAGTCACCAAAACCCAGACCATCGCTGAGGCCCGCCGTGTGGCTGAGAAGCCTCCGCACGGTGACGTTTACCGGATCATACGTGCCTGTGGGCAAGCTCCAGCGACTCAGGTAGCTCGAGACAGGCACATCAAGGTCAACCAGTCCCCGCTCCACAAGTTGCATGACAGCGATGGCAGTCACAAACTTGCTGAACGACGCTGTCGGAAACAGTGTGTTGCGATCTATCGGATCGGGATTCGCCGTAAACTTCTCAAAAACAATTGTGCCTTCTTCTACTATCACCACTGCCGCGTTACCCAATGTGGACTCGTCAACCATGCGAGTGATAGCGTCAACGAAGGCGTCACGATCTTCGGCAGGCGCAAGCGCCGTCATCCACCAACCGGAAAACGCACCAAAAACAGCAATGGCCGTCCAGCCACCCAAAGCCGCGAGTGTGATGGCTATAATTTTGAGTCCGCGTTTCATCCGCTTTATATCCTTACAAAAACTGGCACACATCAAGATTTTCTGCGCCGGCCAGGCTAGTCCCGTTCTCTTACCAAAAAAAAAGGGCCATTCGGCCCCTTCTCTTGATCCCTGCAACAAATACAGTTTGTTCTATCTCAGGTTGTAGGTAACTTCCAAACCGTAGACCCGGGGTTCTGTGACCTGGGCTGATCGACGGTAACCTTCGCTTCCGCCAAACCCGGACATAACCCGAATACCAACATCGTCAGAGACGTTGTTGACAAAGCCGCTGATCACCAGCGTGTCATTGGTGTTGGTCCATGTTGCCCGCAGGTCAACGCGGCCATAGGCTGGTGCCTTGTCAAGCTCAGACTCAAACGCCGAGAAGTAGACGTCGTCAATCCAGCTGTAGTTGGCCAGCAGGTTGATGCGACCCGAGTTGATCGGAATCTCATAACCCGCAAATACGCTCAGCTTGGTGTCGGGCACCTGGGGCAGGCGATGGCCTTTCACATCCCGCTTGCGCTCCTGCTCCTGGGCAGCGCCAGAGTAGATATCACCAGGGATTGTTGGGTCGGCACCATCGGTCACGAGGAACGACTTGGTGTATTCACTGCTGGTCAGCGAGAAGTTACCACCCAGCGTCAGGTTGTCTGTCGCGAGCCACATGCCTTCAATTTCCAGACCGGTGACTTCCGCGCCAGGTGCTGCCTGTACAGAACTCGTGGAGTCAGCAACCGCACAGGCGCTCTGGAAGCCACCCGCTGGTACGGTTGTAGGACAGGCTTCAACCGTGAATGTATGAATACTGCTGTAGTCGTACATGTAAATTGAGCTGTTTACCTGCAGCGTGTTATTGAGGAACTGCCCCTTCAGGCCCAGTTCGTAGGCCGTGATCTTTTCAGGCTCGTACTGCAGCGTTTCGCTGAAGAAAGCCAGGTTAAAGCCACCCGATCGATAACCGGTTGTCACGTTGCCATACACCATCATGCTGTCGTTGATATCGTAGTCCAGGTTGATTCGGAACGTGGTGTCACTGTCAACGCGGGCGACCTTGCGGTGCAGGCC
>CAYGNA010000319.1:0-5158 GCA_964351065.1 uncultured Pseudomonadales bacterium | reverse complement strand
GACGGAAATCAGTCGATAACAGGATGGGTCCGCTTCGTGTCTCCCATACCTCGTTGGGTAGTGGACCAGTATCGTGGGCGTCTTCCAGGTCATAATGAACCTGGTCGTCGGTGGCGATGGTTGCATCGATCATGGCGATGTCTATGTGTTGGCCGTGGTCTGTGCGCTCGCGCATGATGACGGCTGACAACACTCCAACCAGACCATGTAGCGATGCGTTGGTATCAGCAACAGACAGTGGCAGATCGTGATGCGGGGAGCCACTGCGCGAGGCGTGCCGGTCAATCAATCCCGCTTCTGCATGTATGACTGGTGCGTAAGCTGGTCGCCTGGCTTCTGTCCCTGATCTGCCAAAACCTGAAATCGAGAGCATGATAAGGCGTGGATTGACCTCCCGCAGATGCTCATATCCGATACCCAGTCGATCCATGACATCGGGTCGGTAGTTTTCGATGAGAATATCTGCGTGCCTGACCAGTTCCTCGACCAGTTCGCGTGCACCCTCGGCGCGCAGGTCAATACAGACATTGCGCTTACCCGCGTTTTGTTGATGGTAGTAACCCGGTATACGTGCAATTTCTTTTCCCCAGTACCGCGTGACATCACCCTCTGGTGGTTCTATCTTGACGACATCAGC
This sequence comes from uncultured Pseudomonadales bacterium, assembly GCA_964351065.1. Taxonomy (GTDB): domain Bacteria; phylum Pseudomonadota; class Gammaproteobacteria; order Pseudomonadales; family Azotimanducaceae; genus JANQJA01. The sequence continues at coordinate 4,521 of CAYGNA010000319.1, read as the reverse complement.
GCCGAGGTCGCTCAACATTCGGCCGGCAAAAGGGCCTGCCAGAACGCGCGAGAAGTCCAGCACGCGGATACCGTCAAGGGGATAGTCCATAGCCATGTCGCCTTGTCTCCTCGCTGATTGATCAGTTGATATTGCAGAAATCCGGCTCCCGTTTCTCCAGGAATGCGTTCATCGCCTCGACGTTGGCAGGGCCGCCGCGCAATTCGTCAAGACCGGCATTTTCGAGTTTGATATTCGCTTTCAGCGCGGCCTTGTAAGGAGCCATCATCACTTCTTTTGTTTTCTGCACTGAGGACGGGGGCAAAGCAGCCAGCTTGTTGGCCTGTGTGAGAACACGGTCCATCAGTGCGGCTGCGGGGTGAAGTTCCAGCGCAAGCCCGGCGTCGAGGCACTCAGCGGCAGTCATCCATTCTGCCGCCAGTAGAAACCAGTTTGCTTTCTGGCGGCCCATCAGTAGGGGGAATGTCACGGTACTGCCCACTTCCGCGGTGAGTCCAAGTGCAGAGAAGGGACAGCGCAGGCGGGCAGTGTCTGCCATATAAGTAAAGTCAGCGAGTCCACAGATGGTCGCGCCAATACCAACGCCAAGCCCATTGACGGCGAGCATGAACGGTTTTGGAAAATCGACGATGGCGTCGAGCAAGCCATCGAGGCCGTGCCGTGACTGGTAGTCCCTGTCCGTACCAGACAGGTCTGCGCCAGCAGAAAAAGCCCGCCCGGCACCGGTGAGTACCAGCACTCGCACATCCCGGTCAGCAGCAGCTTCCAGAAAAGCATCTGCCAGTTCGTCCATCACACGATTGCTGAAGGCATTAAGCATATCGGGACGGTTGAGTGTAACGATGCAAACTGCACCATCTTTGTGAACCAGTATGGTTTCCACTTGTTGTGCTACCCCATCGAAAGTTGTTTCTATTTTGACTCCATTAAAGCATGGCCACCCGGACCCAATCCACGGGAAATCCTGGCTCGCCGAGGCGCCAAATTTGCTGCAATGCACTGTGGGCATTGACCCTGAAGGCCAGAGGTGTTTTATTCCTACCCACCTGGCCGTTTAGAGGGAGTTCAGACCAACAATGAGATACGAATCACCAGTAACTAGTAAAGAAGCAGCTGGACTGCTCGCGGCCGAGAAAGGTAAAGCCTTTGTCCTCGCCGGGGGTACTGACCTGCTGGTTCGCATGAAGATGGGCATGATCGAACCGGATCTGGTTGTTGATATCAAACAGATACCAGCGATGCAGCAGATCGTTTCGTCCGATTCAGGGTTTAAGATTGGTGCCGCGGTTTGCGGTGCGGCTTTAGGCGAACACAAGGCACTCGGGAAAGCGTGGCCGGGTGTCGTCGAGGCAGCCAACCTGATTGGCTCTGACCAGATCCAGGGTCGCTGCACCATGGTGGGAAATCTGTGTAATGCATCACCCGCTGCTGACAGTGTACCTGCGTTGATTGCAGCGGGTGCCAAGGCAGTGATCGTCAGCAAGGACAAGCGCCGCACTGTGCCGGTTGAGAAGGTGGTTGTGGGCCCCGGCAAGACCTCACTGGAAAAAGGGGAGGTTATCGAATCCATTATCCTGCCAAAACGTCGAGGCAAAGCCGGCGATGCCTATCTGAGGTTTATTCCCCGGACCGAGATGGACATTGCGGTTGTGAGCGCTGGTGTCAACCTGACGCTGGAACGCGGCGTCGTTAAGACAGCCCGTGTGGTGCTGGGCGCGGTAGCACCAACAGCAGTGCTGGTACCTGCTGCCGCAAAAGCGATCATTGGCACGCGTCTCGATGACGAGGCATTGGCAAAAATGGCCGCAGCCTGTTCAGCCGCTTGCAGACCTATAGATGATAAGCGTGGAACCATAGCCTATCGCACCAAGGTGGCCGGTGTACTTGCCAGGCGCGCCGCAAAAATAGCATTTGAAAGAGCAGGAGGTGCCTCATGAGTGGTGCATTTGTTTCAACGACGGTGAATGGGGACGTGGTCGAATTTGCCTGTCCACAAGACGAATCACTTATGGACGCGCTGCGTAACAGGGTTGGCCTGACCGGTGTGAAAGAGGGTTGTGGAACGGGCGACTGCGGGGCCTGTAGCGTGACGCTGAATGGTCGACTGGTTTGTTCGTGCCTGGTGCTTGGGGTCGAGGCTAATGGCAAAGAAATAGGCACGGTGGAAGGGCTTGCCAACGGTGCCCAATTGCATCCGTTACAGGAAAAGTTCATTGAGCATGCCGCGCTGCAGTGTGGTATCTGTACACCCGGTTTCCTGGTTGCAGCCAATGCGCTGCTGGCCCGTAATGCGGATCCAACTGAACAGGAAATCCGGTACGCGCTGGCAGGGAACCTCTGGCGCTGCACGGGGTACGACAAGATTGTGCGGGCGGTACAGGCAGCCGCCAAAGAGATGCGCAAGGCCAAACCGGCCCCAAAAGCTACAAAGCAAGCCAAAAAGAAATAGCGGCAGCGAGGATACCCAACATGGCTAACGATAAGAGTTATACCAACCAGAATTTCAAGATTGTCGGCTCCCGGGTTAATCGACCTGATGGTGTGGACAAGGTGACCGGGCGGGCGCGCTATGGCGCGGATGCGTTTGCACCAGGCCAATTGTACGGCGCTATCCTGCGCTCACCGCATGCGCATGCACGGATCAAGAAAATTGATACGTCCAAAGCTGAAAAGCTGCAGGGTGTCAAAGCGGTGATCACAAGTGCTGACATGCCCGATTTGACCAACGGCAACAAAGGTTCTTATGCCATCCTTGAGAACTGCATGGCACGTGGGCGTGCGCTCTATGATGGTCATGCCGTCGCAGCAGTGGCGGCTATTGATGCAAAAACTGCGCGTGCAGCGCTCAAACTGATCAAGGTAAGTTACGAGATTCTGCCACATGTGACTGATGTTGATGAGGCGATGAAGCCCGATGCACCTTTGATCCAGGACTGGGTGTTTACGAGTGGCGTCGCCCCCAAACCGGAGAAACCTTCCAATATCTCACAGCGATCGGAGTTTGGTCACGGCGACATTGAGGCGGGTTTTGCTGAGGCCGACGTTGTCGTCGAGAAAAGTTACAAGACCGAACAGACCCACCAGGGATACATTGAGCCACATGCTTGTCTTGCCAGTGTTTCACCGGATGGTACCGGCGAGCTATGGGTGACAACCCAGGGTCATTTTACGTTCCGCATCGTGTGTGCCGAACTGCTGGGAATGGACGTGGCAAAACTGAAGGTTACTTCATCAGAAATTGGTGGTGGTTTTGGCGGCAAGACACATGTCTGGATGGAACCTGTTGCCCTGTGCCTGTCGCGTAAGGCGAACCGGCCGGTCAAACTGGTGATGAGTCGTGAAGAAGTTTTCCGCGCAACCGGACCCACATCGTCTACCTCCATTGACGTTAAGATTGGTGCTAAAAAAGACGGCACCATCACGGCAGCCTTTGCTGAACTGCGTTACCAGGACGGGCCTTATCCGGCTATCTGGGGCATGCTTGGCGCCATGACGTCCTGGGCGTGTTATGACCTCAAGAACGTCAAAAGTGTTGGCAATGACGTACTCTGCAATCGGCCCAAGGTAGCAGCTTACCGCGCACCCTCGGCGCCTATGGCCGCTTTTGCGGTGGAGAGCACAATGGATCTGGTGGCCGCAAAAATTGGTATGGCACCGATCGATTTCCGTATCAAGAATGCAGCGAAAGAAGGTACGCAGGCGTCTTACGGCCCTACCTATGGTCCTATCGGCATCGGCCCTACGCTGGAAGCGGCAAAGAATCACCCGCACATGAAAGCCAAGCTGAAAAAGAACCAGGGCAGAGGTATGGCCTGTGGTTTCTGGTTCAATTTTGGCGGTCAGACCTGTACCGATCTCAATATCGGCATCGATGGCACGGTCAGCCTGACCGTTGGCACGGTAGACGTGGGTGGGTCTCGCGCCTCTCTCTCGCTGATTGCAGCAGAAGAACTGGGTATTCCCTACTCGCAGGTAAAGGCCAATGTCGCAGATACCGCGTCCCTGGGACACAACGACATGACAGAGGGCAGTCGAGGTACATTCTCGTCAGGTATGGCAACAATTTTTGCAGCGCGTGATGCGATCGAAGTGCTCAAAGAGCGGGCAGCAAAGATGTGGGATGTGCCGGTTGACTGTGTGGTGTGGGAAGACGGTCACGCCCGCGCAACGGGTAAAGAGCATGGCAACCTGCCACCGCTGTCACTGAAAGAAATTGCACGAAAATCCCCGAACACGGGTGGCCCGATTGCAGGTCACAACGAGGTTGTTGCTGACAATGCAGGCGTCTCGTTTGCCAGCCATATCTGTGACGTGGAAGTTGACCCCGAAACGGGCTCAACCCGTGTGATCCGTTACACCGTAATCCAGGATGCTGGCAAGGCGATTCATCCGGACTACGTTGAGGGTCAGTTCCAGGGTGGAGCGGCCCAGGGTATTGGTTGGGCGCTCAATGAGGAGTACATCTACGGCGAAGATGGACGGCTGCAACATCCGGGGTTCCTGGATTACCGTATGCGGGGC
>CAYGNA010000318.1:0-5173 GCA_964351065.1 uncultured Pseudomonadales bacterium | reverse complement strand
ATATGAACGCTGTGCGCCACATGTTTGACGGGTACGACACCGGCGTCCTCTACGCAGACGAATATGTCGGTCGGCTAATGAACCAGTTAGCCGAGCTTGGCATTGATGCTGATACCGCCATCATGATCTCCTCTGACCACGGCGAAACCCTGGGCGAACTCAACGTGTACGGTGATCACCAGAGCGCAGACCAGAAGACCACACACATTCCCATGATTCTGTCCTGGCCCGGCGCCGATCAACTGAACGGCCGCAAGTTTGATGCTTTCCATTACCAGATTGATGTTTCAGCCACGATCCTTGAGATGCTCGGCGTAAAAGTGCCGGAAGCCTGGGACGGCCAATCATTCGCTGAATCGCTAAACAATGGTGACGACAAGGGGCGCGATTATCTGGTGCTCTCACAAGGCGCCTGGACCTGCCAGCGAGGCGTGCGTTGGGACAACTACCTGCTGTTGCAGACACTTCACGACGGCTACCATTGCTGGGATGATGTCATGCTCTTTGACCTGGACAAAGACCCACACGAAACGAACAACATCGCCAGCCAAAACGAATCCCTGCGTGAAACCGGCCTCGCCAAACTCGGCGCCTGGCATGGTGAAATGATGAAAGCTCCCGCTCGGGGACGTGACCCATTGCAGAACGTCATCAAGGAAGGCGGGCCTTACCACACCCGGGGGCAATTGAAGGGTTATCTTGATCGCCTGAGGAATACAGGCAGATCAACCTACGCTGACGCCCTGGAAGAAAAATTCGCCAGCGAAATCTGACGCGAACAGCCATACCGGAGATAACATCATGAGTAACGCACAACACCCCCTGGACCCGCTCGCGGCTGAAGAAATTAACATGGCTGTCCAGATCTTTCGGCAGAGCAAAGAAGCGCGGGCAGATACCTTTTTCTCATCGGTTGGGCTGGTTGAGCCTCCGAAGGCGTTCATCAAGCAGTACCAGGCTGGATCGCCATTTGTGCGCACGCTGCGCCTGCTGGGCGTTGACGGCGAAACAGATGGGGGTTTTGAGGCAGATGTAAATGTCACCGACGGAACGATCGCTAGTTTCAGGCGGCTCTCAACCGGCGCCCAGGCACCCTACTGTTATGCTGACCTGGGGCTCGCCGTCCAACTCACCAAAGCCAATCCGGAATGGCTCGCTGCTGTTGCAAAACGTGGCATCACTGACATTGAGAATGTCCAGATTGATCCCTGGCCGGGCAGCGGTTATCCCCACGAAACCATTCCCGCTGGCCACCGCGCGCTGCGCTGTATTGCATTTGTGCGCGAGGACAAATCCGACAATGGCTACGCCCGACCCATCCATGGGCTTATTTCGCACGTCGACGTCACGACCAAAAAAGTCGTGTTCGTCGAAGATACCGGTGTTGTCCCCATTCCTCCCAATCATGGTCGCTATGACCAGACGCCCGCGCGTGAGGGCCTCAAGGAAATAGCCATCACCCAGCCAGACGGCCCCAGCTTCCAGGTTGATGGTTACCATGTCTCCTGGCAGGGCTATTCATTCCGCGTGTCCATGCACCCAATTCACGGCCTGGTACTGCACCAGTTGTCCCTGCGCGATCGACCTGTGCTGTACCGCGCATCACTCTCTGAAATGGTTGTACCCTATGGCGACAAAGACTCAATGCATAGCTGGAAGCACGTGATGGACGCCAGCGAGTACAGCATGGGTACGCTGGTTAACTCACTCAAACTCGGCTGCGACTGCCTCGGTGAAATTCATTATTTTGACGTGCACCAGGTGACCTTTGAAGGCAAGGTCAAAACGCTGGAAAACGCTATTTGTATGCACGAGGAAGACTACGGCATCCAGTGGAAACACTACGATTCCACGTCTGAAAAGAGCGAGGTTCGCCGCTCTCGCCGGCTTGTCATTTCGTCCATACACACCATCGGGAACTATGACTATGGCTTCTACTGGTACCTATACCTGGATGGGAACATCCAGATGGAAGTCAAACTCACTGGCATCGTTGGGGTCAGCGCGGTAACCGATGAGACCCACAACCCGGCGCAAGCGCCGCTGATAGGCAAGAACCTGGCATCACCGGTACACCAGCACCTGTTCTGCTTTCGACTCGACTGGGACCTGGACGGCGGTCGCAACAGTCTTTTCGAAAGCGAGATCGAAACGCTTCCCATCTCGGCTGAGAATCCAGAGGGCACCCAATTCCAAAGCGTGAGCCGGCATCTGGTCACCGAAGCAGACGCCAAACGTGTTATCGCACCCCAACTAAGTCGTTCTTGGAAAGTGACCAACCCCGACAAGACCAACGCCTGGGGCGTGCCTGTTGCATACAAGTTACTGCCATCTGCATCACCCACCCTGTTTGCCCATCCTGATTCAATGGTGGCAAAGCGCGCGGCATTTGCCCGCTACAATCTGTGGGCAACACCTTTCGCAGAAGATGAACTTAGTGCAGGCGGACCGCTGACTGTCATGCACGACGGTCGCGATGGGCTGCCAGATTACACAGCTAACAACCGGGACATCTCCCATTGTGACCTGGTGATGTGGCATACCGTTGGTGTGACGCACGTTCCCCGGCCCGAGGACTGGCCGGTGATGCCCGTGGAATATTGCGGGTTCCAACTCATACCACTGGGCTTTTTTGATCGCAACCCAACCCTGGATCTACCCGGGCACTGCAAAAAAGGTGAATAAAACAGGCAAAGGCGTCAGCCGGTTGTCCGCCGGCACGCCTGAGCCGCGTCAAAATTCTGACACTCCCACCCACTTGCAACGCCGCAGGCCCGCTTTAACTTGCCTGCAGGCTAGCAACCAAAAGTGGAACGGCAATTGCACTGACTTCCCCGAGTACACATTGTTGGGAGTCAGCCATGGAAATCCGCCGCTTTTACGCCGAGAACATCGAACTTGGCACATTCGCTGTCCACAAGATTCTGGGGCCAGACGCCGTTATTCTGGATGTGGTTGACGATGGCAAACAGGTGGAAATTTTCGCGACAGCAGAGTCGGTAGATCTCGACTTCGAGAGCGAGAACCAGAGCGAGAATCAGAACAAGAGTCCCGCAACTAAACAGACCATGACCACGCCACACGTGACCACGCCGCCAGTTGAGCTTGGTGGCTCGCAGGAAACAGGGCTTGCAGAGTTAGAGCCGACACCTGCCGCTGCGATTGCTGTACCAGAGGTCTCGCTTGAAAGCCTGCACACCGCCCTTCAAGAGGAACTGAGCCGCCTGCAGCAACACAGGGAACAACTGACTTCAGGCGGGCTTGTACCGGAGGAATTGCAGGCAGAGCTTTTTCTGTTGCGTAAATCGCTGAAGCGCGAACTACAGCAGCTAAAGGAGCACCGCGAACAGCGGGAGGCCGAGAACGCATTACCAGACCCCGAGACAGAGCGTCTTCATGCCAGGATGACATCGCTTCAGGCCGCACTGGAACAAGAGTTGATGGGCCTGTCTGAATATCGTGCCCAGCGTATCCAGCACGACGCGCAGTCAGACCCGGTCACAGAGAACCTTCAGCAGCAATTAAGTGAATTACAGCAAACGCTCAAGGGTGAAATGTCTCGTCTGGTCACCTATCGGGAACGCCGGGAGGCACTCGATGAGGAAATGGATCCAACCCGCAGCCAGCGCTGGCAGGAACTTGCCGACCTGCAGACCTGCCTGTCGAGCGAACTCTCCCAGCTTTGCGAATATCGGATACAGCGTGCCGAGGTGGACGCTGAGAACGACCCCATCACCCGGGCATTGCAGGCGGATCTGCAGGCACTGCAGCAATCATTGACTGACGAGTTGACTTCCCTGCGCAACTTCCACGATGAACGAGCAGCCCTGGAGGCACAATCTGCACCGCGAACCCAGGCTATCCAGGAAGGGTTATCTGAACTCCAGGTCGCCCTGACAGACCAGCTTGAACGTTTTGATCGCTACCACCTCAGTCGCGTTGAGCTTGACGCCAGGAATGACCCTGTTACCCGCGGTCTGCAAGCGGGTCTAAAGCAGCTTGAGTCTGCCGTCTCGCAGGAGGTGGTCCAACTGCGCCAATACCGCGAGGAGCGGCAGCGCTTCGACGCTGAATCTGATCCTGTGACACGTAAACTGCAGGCAAACCTGGGGCAGGTTACGCAGGAAGTGACCGAGGTACATAGCGTACTTCGTCATGAAATTGCAGAGCTCAGCGACTATCAACAACAGCGCCGTCAGTTTGACGAGGATACCAACCCGCGCATTGTGCAGCTAACCGGCCGACTCACCGGCCTGGAAAGAGCACTGGAGCAGGAACTCACCAGCCTGGCTGACTACCGCACCAAACGCGAGGCCGCTGATGCCCGGCTTGATCCTGTCACCACCGGACTACATACCGAATTGACAAAACTTCAGGGTGCCCTTCGAGGTGAACTCGTTCAAATTACCAAACAGCGCAAAGAACGTGAGGCACTGGACGGCGAGCCACACCCCCTGCTACTGCAAATGCAGGCAGAACAAGAGGCTCTTCAGGCATCTTTGCGGGAAGAATTAAGCGCCCTGCGACATTGCCGGACCCAGATTTTGCAAGAACATGAATCGCTGGCAAATTCACTACGAGACGAGATTGCCGCACTACAAAGCTTGCGCCGGGGAAGCCTGCGTCAGGCAAGCCTGCCTAACGAAAGGGCAGAACCGCTTGCCAACCCGGTGCCGCCGATGATTTTTGTGAAGGGTGCTAACGGCAATACACTCGGGCTTGCCGCTGACGTCATGAAATTGTTGACGAACCAGGTAGCCGGCGCGAGTGCTTCATTGCCAGCATTACTCGAATCTCTCGGCGCACTGTTTGCCGTGGGGCAAGACGACATCCTCACAGCCGGGGGTGTCGTTTCAATGCTCGGCGCAGCCGGTGTGGGCAAGACCACCACCGCGGCCAAACTCGCTGCCCAGTACCAGGCGCGCCACGGTGCGGGCACCGTGGCCCTTATCTCGACCGACACAATCCACGTAGGCGGCAATAGCCTGCTTGCAGAGTTCGCCAAAAAAGAGAACATGCCCTTCGTCACTGCAACTGACGCAAGCTCGCTGTCCGAACATCTCGCAGCTTTTGGCGACTATGAACTGATACTGATCGACACTGCCGGGGTCAGCAAGCGAGACCTCACCATGGCAGATGCACTGCAGCCATTGGAAGATATCAAGAATTTCCT
>CAYGNA010000317.1:0-5178 GCA_964351065.1 uncultured Pseudomonadales bacterium | reverse complement strand
CGCCAATCGATTCGGCGGAATTGGCGAGCAGATTCATCACAGCCTGACGAAGCTGAACGATATCGCCATAAACCTGCAGCCCTTCTGCAAGCTTTGAATGGAACCGAATCTTGCGCGGGATAGAAGCCCGGATAAGCTTGAGCATCGACTGTATTTCAGCTGAGAGATCAAACTGGGTTTGCTCTGCCTTGTCACCCGCATAAACGAGCAACTGCCTGGAAAGCTCGGACGCTTTCAGGGCTGAGGCGCGAATACGCTGTACCGCATCATGCTGCATGGAACCGACCGACAGATCTTCCATCATCATTTCAACATTACCCAGGATCGGCACAAGCAGGTTGTTAAAGTCATGCGCAATCGTCCCGGCGAGCACTCCCAGGCTTTCGAGTTTCTGTGCATTCAGCCGATCAGCATCAAGTTGGCGACGTTCACTGATATCCCGGGCAACCAGCAGAACGTGACTGCTGCCATCTGCTTCAAAAATCGAGCTGGAAATCTCGTGCCATATCAACCGGCCATCCCTGTGCACAAGATTTAGTTGATAAACATCGCTGGAGCCGGCTGGCCGGGCCATCAGTTCTGCCACATTAAGCTTGTGTTCCGACGGAAATACTGCCGCAGGCTCCAATCGTAATTCTGTTGGAAGATAACCGAGTCGCGTCGCCACGTTGGGACTCACGTACTCCAGATGACCGTTGGCGCCATACTCAAACACGACGTCCCTAATATTCTCAATGCGACGCAGCAGCACCTCTTCGCTTTTCTCCAGCCGTGCCTCTGCCACGCGCCGGGCCGCCAGTTCCTCCTGCAAGCGCAACGAGCGAGTGTCGAGCACCTCACGCATTCTGCTCATGTGAGGTAGGGTAAGCAGACTGAGCAGCAGTTCACTACGCCAGCGAGTAAAGCGTGACGGACCGCCGTAGGTGGGTTCCAGCACCAACCGATAGTGGGCATGGGTTGGCGATACCTCAGAGACAATTTTTCCTTCGACGCCGTAGAGCACACGTAAACGGTCAAAAGCACCTTCCATCGCCAGAAAAAAATTGCGGGACGGCATAGCATCCTCATCAAGAAATGCGTGGAGATCGATCAGGTTAAAGCTGGTACTGACAATGGCGTTAATATGGTGGAAGTCCTTTCGCGGCCTGGCCTGCAACATAAATCGATAGGCGTCTTCCAATGTGAGCAGGTACTTGGCGACCCGCGTCCTCGAGCGATATCGAGGGAAGTCCAATGCAGCACCGGCCAGGCACTTGAGCGATTCTTCGCCCAGTTCTCTCTCCGCAATATCGAGCAACCGGCAAAGGTTGGACCACAAGATGAGCTTACCCGAGACATCACCAATATCTGGTGGCAACAGACCCCTGGCAGAAAGTGCACCGATCAGCACACTCACCGCTTCTGTGGCCAGTTCAAAGTCTTTGTAATTGGAAGTCATCAGCTACCGTTACAACTCCACCGCAATCACGAAGGATACTGCAATTGCACCATCTTGCCACTGACCCCGGACAGAATGCGGGCCTGTTTCGACGTCAACAATGGCCTGGTCACGACATTGCCCCGAAGGTGGTTGACTCGGGCCGCGAGTGTGGCAAAAATCGCCATTCAGAATTCATCACACAACCAGCAAGGAACCATTATGGCAATTGGACTGATCGCTCGTCTGAAGATCCAACCCGGCAAAAGCAAAGAATTTGAAACGATTTTTGCAGAACTGCAGGATGCTGTTCGTGCCAACGAACCCGGGAACAATTTTTACGCCTGCCATCGCACTGACGACGAAACTGTTTATGTTGTTATGGAACAATACGTTGACCAGGCGGCCCTGGATGCCCACGGCGCGACTGAACACATGAAGACAATTGGGGCGAAGCTGGGCAGCGTTATGGGCGGCAGGCCCGAACTGGAACGGATGGAAAGTATCGCCTGACAACGGGGCTGTACAATCCAACACCAATAGCAACTGGGCAACGTGTCGCTACCTCAGGGGAGTTGCCGAGTGCTATCCGAAGAATCAAAACCGCTTCACACAGAAACCAGCTACTTCAGAACCGCTTCGTAGAGAAACGGCAGTGATTCATCCATCCGGTAATCGACACTGGAATGATTATCCTCGAACTCTTCGAACCGATGTACAACACCCTGCTCTCCCAGTTGCCGGCTTAACTGCCGCGCACCAAACACCAGGTTGTACTGATCACTGCTCCCGCAGTCTATGTAGATGCCACGCAGCGACCTCAAATTATCGAGACAAGTCTTTTGCTCGGCAAGTCGCACGGGATCCCAGGCAAGCCAGTTTGCCCAGCGCTCTTCGATCACCTCACAAGTGTCGTTGGTAACAGGCAAGCGCACACCATAGGGGACAGACGGATCAGGATCGTAGGTCGCAGCCATCGCAAGCATCATCAGGTGATGGAAATCCCCGCCGCCCATTTTGCGGCCGCCCTCAAGCCGATTCATAAATGCTTCAATGCTGCCGTTAAATTTCGCCAGGTGCATGACCGTTTTGGGGAGATCACTGAGATAACACCACTCGAACGCCATATCGCCTGAATGGCAGGCTATTGCCCCCCAGTGCTCCGCATGTTTCAGCCCATGCACTATTGCGCCGTAACCCCCACTCGACTTGCCGAAAATTGCCCTCGATGCGGCTCCGGGCTTGACGCGGTAACGCGCTTCCAGTGCCGGTACCATCTCACTGGTCAGGAAATCAGCCCAGTTGCCCATGGCAGCAGAATTAACATACTGGTTGCCACCCAGTGAGGTGAAACAGTCTGGTAAAGCGACAATCACCGGCCCCATCTTTCCCTCTGCTACCAGTCGGTCGACTCTCTGTGGAACACTTTCAGCAAAAGCTTTCCAGCCTGCATGCGCGAGACCGCTACCAGTGAAACCTACTATATCGACAAACAGCGGGTAACTACCGGTGTCGTCGTCGTAGCCAGGCGGCAGATAGACAGCCACGGTTCGTTGTGTGGGGTCGCCCAGGACGTTGTTTGCCAGCGCTTGTGAATCGATACGGATATGTTCAATTCGGCCGGCAGGTTCTGCAAACGGATGTATCGGCAATGTAGATCTCCCTGGAAGAAAGCAGCGAGCATAACAAATCGCGCGCGGCGGGTTTAACCGGCGAGATGAGTGCCGCGGTCAGCGACTTCGTGCGACCAGCTTTGACAGTCCTTCGGCGGCCTTGTCTACCAACCCGACAACCGTACCCAGTACCATCAGCGCGCCAACCCTGACGCGGTCCAGGACGCTAACCTGCCCCATTCGGTCAAAGTGCCGATGCACACCTGCGATGGCGGAGTTACCATCACTCCAACGCTTAACGCGTGAAGACACCTTGCCAAGCAGGTATATCGCCAAAAACAGAAAAAGAAGACCGGGAATCACAGGGATGACGAGCCCAATAAGTCCCAGCAGAAGCAGTGAAACGCCGAGCACGGCATAAATCATTTGGCGCGGTGACTTGAGTATCTTCATGTCTGCTCCTCTATTGCTATGTTCTGAAGGTGTAAAGTTCTGAAGGTGCAAAAACGCTTGCCCAACATTTTTTTAACCTATCCCAAGAGACAAGCACCATTCGTGCCAAAAACATATCTTATTGTTTTATATAGACTTTTATTTTACCCGCGTATTAGTATCGTGTGATCTGGCCGAACAAGTGGCCACTTTCGCCAACCGCCAGTTTCCCTGGAGACGAATGTGAACCAGTTCGCGTTTCAATGACGCGGATTTGGTACTATGACGGGTCCGATGGGTCGAGAACGCCGCATGGCTGATCCGCTAGCCAACATCAAACCGGAAAACATCACCGCCGCCCTGAAAGGTTTCTATACGCCGCCCAAACCGGGCAACGTGGTAGTGGAAGGTGACGCCCTGATTTCCTTGCTCCAGGCGCTGCCGGCGCTGTCTGTGTCAGAGCATGTTGATCCCATTCTGGTCCAGATTCCAAAACATCATCCGGGGGTAAGCCTCAACGCTGCTGACCACGCACTGGTTGCGTTCGTTGACGACTGCATTACCCAGGTCCTGCGCCAGACCGATCTCGACTACAAGATCGAATCGTTTATAAGAGACCTTGCGCCACACGTGGCGGTTATCGCCCTGCGGGAGGATGCGCGGGCCATCACCCGGCGCCAGCCTATCTGGTCACTGCTCGACACGCTCATGACTGAGTGTGTGGGCTGGAGTGAAGACCTTGGCATTTTGGGTGACCAGTACATGGAAAAGGTTGAGTCAATCGTGCGTGACCTGGTGACAAGTCGATCGACGCTTGATGAATGCCAACAACAGCTGAATTCGCTGTTTGACAAGGAACGCCCCCTGTTCGAAAAAATGGAGAAGCGCCTCTGCGATCTGGAACTCGGGACGCTTATCGGCGAAAAGGGCAAATACTATGCCGCGGCCCTGCTCAACCAGCATATGAACGGCAAACCGCTGCCACTCTTTATCATCTTCATGCTGCAGGGCTCATGGTTTGAGTTCCTGCGTGACATCTTTGTGCACTACGGGATGCGCTCCGACGAGTGGCAGAACGCCTCAAAACTGACCGAGGCATTGGTGTGGTCACTTCACCCGCACAAGAATCGTGACAAGCAGACGGCTATCATCAAGGCCCTGCCCGGCCAAATTCGTGAGTTCTGCGACAAGCTGTCAATGGACACGGAACAGGCGGAATCCTGTATCGCGGATATTGAGGCTGAACATGAAAAGCTGCTTGCTGGTGAACCATCTGAGCCCTGTGATTTCGACCTGCTCGCAATTGATAAAACGGTCGCCGAAGGCAATACGATGGTGGAGCGTACTGCACTGAAGCAGATTGAGCGTCTGAAAGAAGGCCAGTGGTTCATCTATGACGACAAGCGTGAATCAGAAGAGAAGGTTGCAAGGATCAAGCTGATCCTCAACTGGCGCGATACCCAGCGTATGCTGTTCACCAATCATAACCGGCGCAAGATCCTGCAAATGAGCTATGTGGAGTTCTCCGGTCATCTTTCGGCAGAGACCATTAAAATGCTCAACCCCCGAGCGGGTGCTCATGAAATAGCTCGTACTCACCTGCTGATTGCGATCCAGGGCATCCAGGCACAAAAAATGAAAGAGGTTGAGGTCACCGAAGTGACCGAGCGCAAACAAATCTCCCAGGAATACCTGACGAGACGCAAGGCAGCCCTA
>CAYGNA010000316.1:0-5217 GCA_964351065.1 uncultured Pseudomonadales bacterium | reverse complement strand
CCACAGGCGCCCAGGGAAAAATCTATGACTGGGACAGCATGGATCTCGACGGCCTCGATTGCGGTAGTTGGTTCGATCCGTCGTTCAGGGATGAACGCATCCCTCGCCTCGATGAATTCCTCAACTGGATCGACCATCGCATCAAGCTGTTTTTTGACGTGAAGTGGGCTGACCTCGCTGCCCTGGTTGCGTTGCTTGAAAAGCACAACCTGACTGCTGAGTCTTTCTTCTGGTTTGGCCGCGACAAAATGGCACTGGAATTCAGCCAGCGGTTCCCTGCCCTGCCCCTCAAGATGAATGTCTGGCAACCTGGTGATGTGGAGACCGCAGTGCGTACCTACAACGCAAGCATCGTGGAACTGCGCGTCTCAGCGATGACAGCCGAGATGAAATCGGTCTGTGCTGACCATGGCGTCAGGACCATGGTGATGCACCAACAGAACGAACCCGATGTGTTCCAGAGTATCATCGACTGGCAGCCCGACATGGTGAATGTCGATCACGCAGACACATTTGCGAAACTGCTGCCGCCCAAACGTGGTATTCGGAGACTCTGAGCACGCTACGCGTACACGCGATGCGGGCGGGAGTGACGCCATTCGGCCAGCAGTGTGCGCAAAGCGCTGACAAATGCCAGCGGTTGGTCAAGGAACAGGTGGTGTTGTGCCTCGGGGATCGCGACAAACGGCACCGACTCATCCAGCACCTTGAACATGAAATCAGCAATATCCTGACTGAACAGGTAACTGTCCTCACCATATATCACGCCAACGCGGCACTTCAGGTTGGCGAGATCCTCGTGCATGGCGCCACCAAAGTCGAATTTGCGGAACATGGTGTCATCAAACTTCCAGGTCCAGCCGTCATCGACCTCTTTCAGGGAATGTCGCCCGATATAGTCCAGGATGAAGTGGTTGTTACAGTCTTGCGGTGGCATCAGCCGGAAACGCGCGTGTGCCGACTCAAAGTCGGGATAGACACGTTTGGGCTTGATGGGGGATCGTTTTGGATCCCGTTCCCAGGCGAAGTCCGGCGGCCGCACCGCAGAATCAACAAGAACAATGCCAGTCAGCTGGTCACGATGTAGTAGCCCTGCTTTAAGCGTCAGGTATCCACCAAAACTGTGGCCAACAATAATGGTGTCGTCACCAAACCCGGCATCCCTGGCAACCGCGGCAATCTGCGCTGCGAAAGCCTCCGGCGTATAGTTTTCGCTATAGCCGCTGTCACCGGCACCCGCCAGGTCAATCGCCACCGCGCGATAGTCATCCAGAAAGAAAGGCGCAATAAAAGACCACCAGTGCGCATGTGCGCCATTGCCGTGAACAAAAATCAGCCCTGGTTTGTCGGTGCCTTCCCCCCAACTGAGGTAGTGGATATTAGTACCGTCAACCTCGACGTTACGATCTACAAATGGCGTCTCAACAGCACGCCGGAACCATCCTGGAGCTTCACTCATTCCAAAAATTCGCTTCAATTTTGTGACCATCGAGGTCACGCACGAAAGCCCCGTAGTAGGGCTCACCATAATCCGGCCTTGGGCCGGGCGCGCCATCATCTGTTGCACCCGCTGCCAACGCCGCCTTGTAAAACGCGTCCACCTCATCCGGGGAACGTGCAAAAAACGCGAAGTGAACACCATTGGCTGTCGTCATCTTGCCGCCATCAAACGGTGGCGCATGCAACCAGAACTCCGGAAACAGTTTGCCATACGCAATAGCACCCGGATGCTCCATTACGCGCCGCGCCCCGATAACACCCAGCACGGCGTCATAAAACTCGCCCGAACGCGCCAGGTCGCTCACCGCAATCGAGACATGGTTAAGTATTGATGGATTTTCATCTGTCATGTTCAACCACCACTGATCGTGATTCGCTGGTCGGTAATGTAACGCCCGTCTTCCGAACACAAGTGCGCAACAGTGGCGGCAATATCCTGTGGCGTACAGACAAACCCAAACGGCATACCCGCATCCAGCGCCCGCATATCGTCTGGCCCTGGAAGCAATGAGACCAGTTTACGTCCCATATCCGTATCGACCAGTCCTGGGGCGATTATGTTCACTCGCATGCCGTTTGGCTTCTCTTCTTTTGCGAGCGTATGCGCAAGTGCCTCCATACCGGCTTTACCGACACTGTAAAGACCCATTTTAGCTCCCATACTTTGGGCTGCAATGGAAGAAATCATGATCACATCAGAGCGTCCTGCTGCCCGCATGTGTGGCACCAGGGCCCGGCACATGTAGATGGGGCCCCACAGGTTTGCGCCCAGCAACAGTTCCCACTGATCAATGGTGGATTCGGTGACCGTGGGTCGATTAACCGCAGAAGAACCTATGCCGGCGTTGTTAATCAGCGCGTCAATCTGGCCAAAGTCACTGATTGCCTGAGCGCACATAGCCTCACAAGCGGCCTGGTCCGCAACATCAGCCTGGTAAATCTCGGCCTTGCGGCCGAGTTTGCGCACCTCAACTGCAACCTCCTGGGCAGCGTCCTGGCTGGATGCGTAGTTGATCGCAACGTCAGCGCCTTCTGCCGCAAAGCGCAGCACAATGGCGCGACCGATGCCGCGGCTACCGCCCGTGACCAGTGCAGTTCTTCCTTCCAGCTTGCCCATTCCTAATCCTCCTTTAGTGTTTTTGCGTGTTGTTCGTAGAATGACTCCAGCGGCACAAAGCCAGGTTTACCTTCAAATTTTGCCTTTGTCGATTGCTGCAAGTCCTCGTCTGACAACGTCATGTCCCAGGATTTGCCCTGCGGTTGCGCCACGTGCCAGGGCGTCTCGCAAAATATCTCAATCCCGTTCCCCTCTGGATCAGAAAAGTAGATCGACCAGGTATTGCCGTGGGTGAGCGGATTCACGTTGGTGGTGCGCTCATCATCAATCACCGTTTTGCCGAGAGTTCGAAGCTCATCCATAGTGTCCAGGCGAAAGGCAAAATGATTAACCGTGTTCGATGGCGCTTCATCCCGTCGCACGGGCAGAAATGCCATTTGATGGTGCTCGGCCGGATCCTGGCTCATAAAGATGATCTCCGGGCTTCCTTCCCCACCAACGGGTCCGCGGTCAGTGACCCTGAAACCCAATACCCGCGTGTAATAATCCAGCATCATGTCGAGGTCATGTACATACATCACCGCGTGTGACCATTTCAGGCTCATTGGCACCTCCCTCCAGATGTATCAGAGGCTAAGTCTTACATGTAGAGAGGCTGGACTTCCAGCCATACCGCTGTCTTAATAAGTGCTTCAGACGGTCTTGAGGGAGAACCCATGAAACTAGGCACAGGTGTAGGTGGCTGGCTGTCCGGAGTAGCTGATACCGCTCAAAAGGCAGAGGCAGCAGGGTACGATTATGTCTCCTGCGGCGAGTTGTCGCACGACTCTATCTTGACCATGACAGCTGCCGCCGGGGCTACCGAACGGATTGGTCTGCAGACGTCTGTGACGATTGCTTTCCCGCGCAGCCCCATGGTGCTGGCAATGGAGGCCTGGGACCTGCAGGCTTATTCCAAAGGTCGTTTCACTATCGGCCTTGGCAGCCAGGTAAAAGGTCACAACGAACGTCGTTTTGGCGGCACCTGGGCCCCCCCTGCACCACGCATGAAAGAATATATCCAGATGATGAAGGCCGTCTGGGATTGCTGGCAGGATGGCACCAAACCGGAGTTCCTGGGCAAACACTACAAATTCACCCTGATGACGCCCAACTTTAATCCAGGTCCAATTGAGTACCCAAGGCCCAAAATCTACCTTGCGGTGGTGGGTGACGCCATGGCGCGCGTTGCCGGTGAAGTCGCAGACGGTATCCTGCCGCACGGCGGGATCATGACCGACAAGTACATGCGCGAGGTGCTGCTGCCGAACGTGAAAATTGGTCTGGAACGTTCTGGCCGCACCTGGGACGACATCGATATTGCGGCCAGTGGCTACACTGTCTACGGCGAGGATGATGCCGAGATTAGCAGGGGCCTCGACGGCTTGCGCCAGGCACTGTCGTTCTACGGCTCAACCAGGACCTACCACGATGTGCTTGAACTCCACGGACTGAAGTATCTGGGTGACAAGCTGCACGCTCTATCACTCAACGGAGAATGGCAGAAGATGCGTGAGGTCATCACAGACGATGAACTGCTTGAACTGGCCCAGGTCTCAACCTATGACAATATGCCCAGCTTCCTGCGCGAACATCGCGAGTACGCGAAACTCACTGGTTTTGGCGTACGCGGTGATACCCCCGCCCAACGTGAACGCGCAACTGCACTCATGAAAGAAATTCAGGCGATCAAAACCTCTGGCATTCCCAGAGGGATGGATATGTAAACACCGGTTTCAGAAAAAACAAAGAGAAGAAGACAACAACAAACGCCAGAGGGAACCAGAATGAGCGAACTCAATGATTTTCGGCTTGAAGCCAGGGCATGGCTGGCGGAGAACTGCCCGGCCAGCATGCGCACGCCAATGGTTGACCAGGAAATGGTCAACGGCGGTACAAAGCTGCGCAGCACCAATCCTGACTCCTACGTCTGGCTCGACCGCATGGTAGAAAAAGGCTGGTCCGTACCCAACTGGCCAAAAGAATACGGTGGTGCCGGGCTCTCCAAAGACGAGTACGTGGTGCTGCTGGAGGAAATGGTTCGCATCAACGCGCGATCTCCTCTCGGCGGCATGGGCGTCACTATGATTGGCCCAACGCTGCTTGAGTACGGCACTGACGACCAGAAAGCACGCCACCTCCCCAAAATTGCCACGGGTGAAATTCGCTGGTGCCAGGGTTACAGCGAACCAGGCTCAGGGTCGGACCTGGCGAGCCTGCAAACCCGTGCGGAGGACAAGGGAGACTACTTTCTGATTAACGGCCAGAAGATTTGGACATCAGGTGCAAACCACGCTGACTGGATTTTTTGCCTGACCCGCACCGACCCGTCTGCCCCAAAACATGAAGGGATCAGCTTCATGCTGTTCACGATGGACCAACCGGGTGTGACCACACGGCCCATTCGCCTGATTAGCGGCGGCAGTCCTTTTTGTGAAACCTTTTTTGATGACGCCGTGGCCCAGAAGAACGACCTTGTACACCAATTGAATCGTGGCTGGACCGTGGCAAAAAGGCTGCTGCAACACGAGCGCTCCGGTATTCATACACTGGCCGCCGCCGCCACCAGCGCCAGTGCAAAGCAGGCTGGCATGACGCTGCCAGAGGCTGCGCAGCACTAC
>CAYGNA010000315.1:0-5222 GCA_964351065.1 uncultured Pseudomonadales bacterium | reverse complement strand
GCCAATGCACCAAATACCGTACGCGGGTTGACAGCCATCCGGTTGCTTGACAGCCCCCAGGCCACCAGCAGCAGAAACACAATACCTAGCAGGCTGATCACAACGACAGTCCTTTTTGGCTTCTCATGCGCTACCTTCATTTGGGGAAACGGAGAAAACTACAGTTGCGGGACGCGGGAAGCAAGTTGAAATTGCTCCAGAACCTCGATCAGGGCAAACTACCTCGAACTTTTTAGCAGTAGCCCAACCACGTGCAAATCCGTGAACTTCAATCCAGCGACATCGAACCGCTCAAGTCCCTGCTGGTTCGCGCGTTTGAAGGTGATCCGGCTTTCCAGTTTATGGTTCCTGATACCAGTGCCTGGACGAGATTTGCAGGCCGCTATTTTGAGCTGGTGTTGCACTCTGCCCATCATCAGGGCCTTGCCTTTACCGATCGCCTGCGGCGTGGGGTGGCACTGTGGGAAGCCCCGGGCACGCGGCGCTCACTGCTTGCCCAGCTCTGGCAGTTCTGCCGGCTGGCCCATATCTACGGCAATAATTTTGGGACCGCCCTTGCTATCCAGCGGGCAACCCAAAGATACAGGCCCAGGCGACCACAGTGGTACCTGACCTGTCTGGCGACTGATCCGGGGCATCGCGGCCGTGGCGTCGCAGCCGCGTTAATGTCACCAATGCTTGCGTTAGCCAGCCACCAGAAGTTGCCTGTATTCCTCGACTGCCTGAACCAGGACAATGTGTCCTTCTATCTCTCGCAGGGATTCTCCATGGTTGATGAGGTCAAACTGGCGGATGGCCTCAAGGTGTGGCCGATGATCCGTGAGCCACGCTGATGTCGCGATCAATCTATGAAGTCCAGACCTGGAACGATCAGCCCGATTCTGAAAACAGAATCCACAGCGACAGCATCGCTCAGGTCTATGGTTTCGAGAGCGCGTTGGTTGCGGGCGTTATTGTGTTTGGCCACATGACCTACCTGCCCGTGCGCTGCGAAGGCATCGAGTGGCTGCATAACAACCAGGCAGAGGTCAGGTTCATTAAGCCAGCATACGACAGCGACATTCTTACAATCGAACACCTGCAAGACGACAGCCTGGGAGAGACACACTGCATCAGCGCTGATCGAACCCTGCTTGCCAGCATGGAATGCAGGCACGGCGAATTTACCCCGCGTGCAACAGTCAACTCGCCACGCCCACCGCAGCCGTCGGTCAAACCACATCTGGACGTCGACACGCTCCAGATTGATGATCCCTGGCCGGGTCTTGTCTGGACGGCCGAACCATCTGCCAACGTGGCGCTGGCAGAGAAGATTAATGATGATAACGACATTTACAGAGGCGCAACCGCACCTGTGCACCCTTACTGGTTACTGCACCAGTGCAACGAGGCGGTAATGCAGGCTTACCTGATCCCGGCCTGGATTCACGTTGGCAGTAAAATTACTTTTTTTGAGCCGATCCAAGTTGGTGCTCAAATTGAAACCCATGTGGTACCAGTTGCACGGTGGGAGCGTAAAAACCACTCGTTTGTCACATTGCTGATAAGTTTTGGCGTCGGCGACAGGGTCCGTGTTGAAGTGGAACATACTGCCATTTTCCGTATCGCCCCACCCGCTAGTCTCTCGTGAAATCCACGCCGGCGGGCGCCCAGTTGTCGGGGTCGCCGCGATGTCCGGGCAAAATGCCTTCGAGCCGATCCGGCTTCACTTCAATCAAAAGGTAGTCGTCGGGAAACGCCGGGTAAAGACGCTCGGTATCCGAAGGCCGACGCATACGCGTTTTCACCAGAGGGTCGTCCACCAATCGTGCATGCCCCATAATCGTCACATAGTTCCGTCGTTCTGCATCAAAATAGTAAAGGGTAACCTGGCTGTTGTGGCGGATGTGCGCCACTTTACGGGTGTTGGGACGTGTTGCGATCCAAACGGTAAAATCTTCATCGGGCGCAAAAGCATCCACCGTCCTGGCGCGTGGCTGCCCAGCCTCATCCACCGTGATGAATGCTGGATAACGGACCCGGCTTATCGTCTCGCGGGCAAGCTCGAGGACGCCAGCTTCCTCGGCGAGACTGCTCGACGCAACCAGGCTGAGTAACAGGAGCAACCCGGCCCTCATTGCTCGTCACCCACGAGATTCTGTATCCAGTGCAGCGTCACCTTGTACACCTTTTCAATTGCCTCGTTGCCATAGAGCACATCAACATGACCAAAGTTTTCCAGCACGTTGATAGTCACGTTGCGCGAACCGCTGTAGCTGGCCGAGTAAATCCCGTTCAGCAGGTTGTCCCCACCCAGGTTGGTTGCGCCAAAGTAGAGAATTGGCAAAGTCATCTGTCCAAAATGATCATCCAGGCTGGTCTCCGGGTCGTCTGCCTGGGTCGCTATCGAACGACCTTCGACGTTCTGTATGGCAGGAAAGGTCCTGTCATAGCCCTGCATTGCCTGCGCGAGGACGGCAATCGACGAGACACCGTCCACGGGATTCGCGAGCCCACCCCTTCCCCAGGCATTGTAAAGTGTCGAGGTGAGCTGATCACCGATGGTCGGAAAATTCCCCATCGCCGGGCCGCCCGGGTTCTCCCAGGTGCGTTGCATCATTTCACTCCGGCTGGCCCAGCCCCGGCTTCGCGACAACACAGTGCCCCACTCACCTGCCTCGGCTAATTTTGCCAGTGCTGCGGCCCGGTCAAAAGTGCCGGGTTTGAACTGTTTGAAACTGCCATCCAGGGCTACCAGTCCATCAAGAGACCGTTTTCCGGCTAGCGCATAAGCATAGCTAACGCCGCGACTGAACCCTGCAACAAGGAGCGGTTTATCACCGCGATAGCGAATGAAGTCGACTGCCAGTGCGGCGTCCGCCACAAAGGCATCCATGGTCCAGGCCTGCATGAACGATAAATCAGGTACCGGCTCATTTGGCACAAAGTGGGTTCGGTAATCGATTGTATAGACCGCAACACCCCGCGCGGCCAGGTAAAGCCACAGGTTATTGGCTTCACTAGTGATTGCGAGTTCGCCATTCATGTTTGTGCCGGGCAGGTAAAGCACCGTCGCGCCGGAAACCATATGCGGATTGTGATACCGATGCAGTCCAAGCCGGTCGTATTTCCCACCTGGCGCCACGTCCACCTCCCAATAAGTTTCGGTGAGCGGCGATCCGCGATGGATTGGGGCCTCTTCTTTGACCAGCACAAAGTCCGCCTGGACATGGGGGCCCGCAAATAGCAGACAAAACAACACAAGGGCAGCAATCCGGGACAAGGGCCAGCTCCAACAGTCAATCGAGAGCAGCATTATACTGCGCCGGGGCAAATGGATGATTAATGTCGGGCAAATGATTACTATCGGGCGATGACTGCGGAGGCTGACACATGGCGCAAAAAACCTACAGAACCATTCACCAGATCGTCAAGGCTGCCCGCCTGAATCTCAACCAGACCTATTGGGATTACCTGGTTGGTGCTACTGAAACAGAAACCACGCTGCGCCGTAACCGGCTCTCCATCGATTCTCTCGCGTTGCGTCCACGGGTGCTGAACGATGTCTCGGTAGTAGATACTTCGGGCACATTCCTTGGCGAACACCTGACCATTCCCTGCCTGCTCGCGCCCATCGGTTCACTGCAGGTGTTTCACCCGGACGGCGGTGCCGCTGCCGCAAAGGCAGCCGCAGAGTTCGGCATCATGTCTATCAAGAGCTCTGTCTGCACGCCTGAACTGGAAGAGGTGGCAACAGCAGCAGACTGCCCCAAGATTTACCAGCTATACGTACGCGGCGATGACAAGTGGGTGGACGACATCATTCGGCGCGTGATCGACAGTGGCTACAAGGCGTTTTGCCTGACCGTAGACACATCCGTTGTGTCCCGGCGAGAGCGCGATATGGCCAAGGGTGTTGTACCAACGTCGCAAGCCAGCCCCGGCGACTTTACCTGGCAGGCCCGACTCAATTGGCGAGATGTTGCACGTATCAGGGAGAAGTTTGACATTCCGCTGATACTGAAAGGTATCAACACCGCCGAAGATGCGGCAATGGCGCTGGCCCACGAGGTTGATGTCATCTACGTTTCCAATCACGGCGGACGCCAGCTCGACCAGGGTCGCGGCACCATGGACCTGCTCCGCGAGATTGTGGCTGAGGTTGATGGCAAGGCAGAAGTCGCCGTGGATGGCGGCTTCTATCGCGGAACGGATATTGTCAAAGCCATGGCCATGGGTGCGAACGCCGTGGGTCTGGGGCGACTGGAGGCCTGGGCGCTGGCCGCCGGTGGCGTGCCTGCCCTGGTTAACTGCCTGGAGATTTTACGTGACGAAATCAGCCGGGCTCTCGCGCTTAGCGGCGCCGCCAGTTTTGCGGCGCTGAATCCGTCATTTGTCGTTGAAGCACCACCTGTTTACGAACCCGGTGCCGTGAGCGCCTTCCCTTTACTTGATCTCGATGATGAGGGTTACCAGTAGTGCGCTACCAAAGACAACCCGCAGGTCTGTTGACACTTCTGCCAGTACTTCTACTTGCACTACTGCTTGTACTGCTGCTGCCACAAGCCTCGGCTGCTGCACCTGAGGTTCGGGTTACCCAAGGCGTGGTCACAGGCACCAAAGACGGTAGCATTAATATCTTCAAAGGCATCCCGTATGCCGCGCCCCCCACAGGTAACCTGCGCTGGGCACCGCCTGCACCGGCCCTTATGCGTCAGCAAATGTTGAAGGCAACCGAATTCGGTCCAGCCTGTCCGCAGCCCGGTCGACCAGACGGCGCCCGCAACTTTGGGCTGCAGGACGAAGATTGCCTTTCACTCAACGTGTGGGCCCCGGGCAAGGCAAAGGCAGCACCGGTCATGGTGTGGATTCACGGGGGTGCATTCCGCGTTGGCAAAGGTGGTACTGATTTCTACGCCGGTGAACACTTTGCCAGAAACGGTGTTGTACTGGTTTCGATCAACTATCGACTGGGGCATCTCGGATTCTTTGCGCATCCAGAACTCAGCAAGCAGCAGGCCGACCAGCCGCTTGGCAACTATGGCCTGATGGATCAAATTGCTGCGCTTCGATGGGTCCAGGCGAATATCAGCGCGTTTGGTGGTGATCCGGATCGGGTAACCATATTCGGGGAATCCGCTGGCGGCGCCAGCGTGCTGAATTTGCTTATGATTAAAGAAACCCGCGGCTTGTATCAGCAGGCGATTGTACAAAGTGGTGGTGGTACTGGCAGAGCCAGGTAC
>CAYGNA010000314.1:0-5236 GCA_964351065.1 uncultured Pseudomonadales bacterium | reverse complement strand
GACCCTGGCAGCATGATTACGCGGGCAGAGAAAACCTCAAATGGCTACCTGCTGAACGGCGCCAAAATGTGGATTACCAACTCACCCATTGCTGACCTGGCAGTGGTCTGGGCCAAGCTGGATGACAAGATTCGCGGGTTTGTGGTAGAGCGCGGCATGGCCGGCTTTGAAACACCCAAAATTGAAGGCAAGTTTAGCCTGCGAGCATCTGTCACTGGCGAGATTGTGCTGTCGGATTGTGAGGTGCCGGAAGAAAACCTGCTGCCCAACGTCAAAGGGCTGGCGGGTCCGTTTGGCTGCCTGAACAAAGCGCGTTACGGGATTTCCTGGGGTGCTATGGGTGCGGCGGAATACTGCTGGCACGCCGCACGCACCTATACACTGGAGCGCAAGCAGTTTGGACGCCCCCTGGCCGCTAACCAGTTAATCCAGAAGAAACTGGCTGATATGCAGACAGAAATTACACTTGGCCTGCAGGGCAGTCTGCGGATAGGTCGCATGATGGACGACGACAATTGTCCAGTGGAAGTGATTTCGCTGATGAAGCGCAACAACTGCGGCAAGGCCCTGGACGTGGCGCGAATGGCCAGGGACATGCACGGTGGCAACGGTATCTCGGACGAGTATCACGTGATTCGCCATGTCATGAACCTGGAAACGGTCAATACCTATGAAGGCACACACGATATCCACGCCCTCATCCTTGGTCGCGCCCAAACCGGCATCCAGGCATTTACCGGCGCGTAAGACATTGCCCATAGTACTGTAGGAGATGTCCCTGGGCTGGCATAGTGATGTCAATCACCTGTCAGCCCAGGCTCTACGCAAGCTCCAGCCGCCGTTCAAAAAATGACCACTTTTCTACGTGATCCGAGTGTCTCCCCGACACTGTCTGGCAGGGTTTCCTGCAGACTTTGACCATAGCAAAAACAGATAAAAGCCTATGTTTTTAAGGCGATTTTCATACTTCCAAACATTTTTCACAGTGCTAAATTTCTCTTTGAAGGAACGAAAAACACACATAGGGAAAGGGAAGGTGTTGTTATGACAAACGCGATTAAGGTTCTGGTCGTGGATGACCACCGGTTGGTGAGATTAGGCACTTCGCGCCTGCTGGAAGATATCGAAGGCTTTGAGGTAGTCGGACAAGCTGACTGCGGAGAACAGGCTATTGAGATGGTGCGTGATCGTTCGCCCGATGTGGTACTGATGGATGTCCACATGCCAGGTATTGGCGGGCTCGAAGCGACACGCCGGTGCCTGCGTGTCGACCCGGATTTGAGGGTGATTGTCCTCACAATCTATGAGGAAGAACCATATCCTTCAAAACTGCTGAAGATAGGCGCTCATGGCTACCTGACCAAACGGTGTGAGCCGGCAGAACTTGTACTTGCGATTCGAAAGGTCATGGCAGGTCAGCGCTATGTCAGCACTGAGATTGCCCAGCACCTCGCGCTGAAACCGTTCAACGAGGATGAGGGTACACCGTTCGAGCAGCTTTCAAATCGAGAGATGCAAATCGCTTTGATGGTAGTCAATGGTCACAAAGTACCAGAAATTGCGGACAGTCTTTCTCTTAGCCCAAAAACGGTAAACAGCTATCGCTATCGGATCTTTGAAAAGCTCCGTGTGTCCAGCGATGTCAGCCTGACAAGACTTGCCATCAAGCATCACGTGCTGGATGCCGAGGCAATGGCCGCCGGCTAAGCGGTCCGGGTTGGGCAAACCCGTCGGCCGGCAGGCAACAGCACGATTTGAGGGTTGCATCTTGCGGCCCGCCTGCGCATCGTAGCGGGATGTTAGCCAGAGATACCCAGACTGAATCGTTACTTGCGTGTCGCCGCTGCCCACGAATGCGTGCGCAATTCAAACGGCTTC
This sequence comes from uncultured Pseudomonadales bacterium, assembly GCA_964351065.1. Taxonomy (GTDB): domain Bacteria; phylum Pseudomonadota; class Gammaproteobacteria; order Pseudomonadales; family Azotimanducaceae; genus JANQJA01. The sequence continues at coordinate 3,358 of CAYGNA010000314.1, read as the reverse complement.
GGCAGTCTCTGCCGGACTACTGGAACCAGCCAGTACCGCCAAGTGGGCCCACTGAGTCGAGGTTGCTGATTGTTGGGTTGGCGCCTGGCAAGCATGGTGCAAATCGCACGGGCCTGCCCTTTACCGGCGATGCTTCCGGCGACCTGCTTTTTTCGGTACTCGACGAACTTGGCCTGCGCGATAAAATTCGTGTTACCAATGTCGTCAAATGCCTGCCGGTCGCAAATTTGCCCAACGCCAATGAGATCACTAACTGTCAGCGGTTTCTTGTGCCCGAACTCGATTCTGGTTTGACGCTGCTTTGCCTGGGCGGCGTTTCACACCGGGCAACAATCCGGGCCCTTGGTCACCGCCAGAAAGACTTTGCGTTCGGCCATGGGCGTGTGCACACAGTGGCAACTAATATCCTGGTCGATTCGTATCACTGCAGTCGATATAACACCCAGACCGGTCGATTGACGCAAGCAATGTTCAGGGACGTAGTAGAATTGGCTGCCGGCGCTGCAGGCCTGATGACACCCGCTAGGTAGCATTTCTTTTATGACTGAGTTCGACTACAAACCGTTTCTGAAGAACCTGACCACGAGGCCAGGGGTATACCGCATGTATGACGATGCGGGAGACATTTTGTATGTTGGTAAAGCGAAGAACCTGAAGAACAGGGTATCGAGTTACTTTCGGCAAACGGCGCTGGAGATCAAGACCATGGCGTTGGTCGCACGTATCGCTGACGTTGAGTACACCATTACCAGTAGCGAAACCGAGGCATTGTTGCTCGAACAGTCACTGATCAAGGAACTGAAACCGCCCTATAACATCGACTTCCGGGACGATAAAAGCTACCCCTATATCTTTCTATCCAGCGAGGACAAATACCCACGACTTGCATTCCATCGCGGTGCGCAAAAAAAAGCAGGGCGCTACTTTGGCCCTTTCCCCAGCGCCTATTCTGTACGCGACAGTCTCAACATTCTCCAGAAAGTGTTTCGCGTGCGGCAGTGTGAGGACACGTTCTTCAAAAATCGCTCCCGGCCCTGTCTGCAGTACCAGATCAAACGCTGCTCGGGGCCCTGCTGTGAACTGGTCAGCGTTGATGCGTACCAGGATGACGTGCAGCACGCCATCATGTTCCTGGAAGGCAAAAGCAGGGACGTGCTGGAAGACTATGCCAACAAGATGGAGGCTGCCTCAGGTGCGCTGGAGTTTGAAAAAGCGGCGCAATACCGTGACCAGATTGTCCACCTTCAACGCATTCAGGAACAGCAGTACGTTTTTGGAAACCAGGGCGACATTGATGTGATGGCGGCACTGGTGAGTCCCGGCGGTGTCTGCGTTTTGGTCATGATGGTGAGGGGAGGGCGCCTGTTGGGTAACAAAACCTATTTCCCCAGGATCAGACTTGAAGAAAACGAATCAGATGTACTGACTTCTTTCATTCCACAGTTCTACCTGTCCGGTGCCTCCGGTCGAGAGATTCCCAGGGAGGTCATTGTGAATGCACCAGTGCCGGACAAACAGGTCATTGAGGCAGCGCTGACGGCCCAGTCTGGCCGCAAGGTCAGCATCGCCGATCGCGTCAGAGGGCATCGCAGTCGTTGGGTGGACCTTGCGACGACAAACGCTGAGCAAAGCCTGGGTGGTCATCTTGCCAGCAAGAACAATATTTACCAGCGCTATGAGGCGTTGCAGGAGGCACTCGGCCTTGCCGACATGCCGTCGAGACTCGAGTGTTTTGACATTTCCCATAGCAGCGGTGAGGCCACAGTTGCGTCCTGTGTGGTGTTTGATCAGAACGGCCCCCTCAAATCTGACTATCGTCGCTTCAATATTGACGGCATCACCCCGGGCGACGATTACGCGGCTATGGCCCAGGCGCTCTCCAGACGCTATACGCGCATCAAGCAGGGTGAAGGCCTGGTGCCTGACATATTGTTTATCGATGGCGGCAAAGGGCAAATGAGCCAGGCCGAGCGCGTATTGGAGGAACTCCAGGTAACCGGGGTTGTGCTGGTAGGCGTTGCCAAGGGCCCGACACGCAAGGCCGGACTGGAAAGCCTGTTTGTATCCGGCGGCGATGAACTGGTACTGCCAGCAGACAATCCTGCCCTCCACCTGATTCAACATATCCGGGATGAAAGTCATCGTTTTGCGATCACGGCCCATCGGAACCGGCGTGGCAAAAAGCGCACGGAATCATTGCTGGAAGGTATAGAAGGGGTTGGCCCCAAGCGCCGGCGCGCTTTGCTCAGACATTTTGGTGGTACCAGGCGTATCGAGGCCGCAAGTGCCGAGGAACTTGCACGGGTGGAAGGTATCAGTCGCACGCTGGCAGATCATATTTATGCGACGTTACACCAGAACTGAACACCAGAGATGACATTTAGCCACCATTTGCGTTTATGCGAGCCTCGACACAGGCTAGAATGCCGGGCTAATGTATCGCCGAATTCGGCCGGTTTCATGAAATTACCCATCAGTACGCCCAATCTGCTGACCAGTTTCCGCATACTGCTGATTCCGGTGCTGGTTGCCGTTTTCTACACCCCCTTCGAATGGCGTTACCTTGCCGCGGCCGGCGTTTTTGCCCTGGCGAGCGTGACTGACTGGTTGGATGGCTATCTCGCGCGGCGGTTGGGACAAATGACACCTTTTGGCGCATTCCTGGACCCGGTTGCGGACAAACTGGCTGTTGCTGTTGCGCTGGTGTTGCTGGTGGAGGTGCATGCCAGCGCAGTGCTGGCAGTGCCGGCGCTCGTCATTGTCTGCCGGGAGATTGTTGTTTCTGCACTCAGGGAGTGGATGGCGCGGTACAGTGACAGGCGAGGTGTAGCGGTTTCGTTTGTAGGTAAGGTCAAAACGGCCTTCCAGATGATTGCCATTATTGTGCTGTTGGCGAACGGACCTGATCTCGGTAATCAATTGGTTATTCTTGGCTACATTCTGCTGTATGCCGCAGCCGTTCTCACGCTTTGGTCAATGTACAGCTACCTGCGTATCGCCTGGCCTGATCTTTCATCTGGTATGACGGTAGAAGAAGATAAAGACGTCTGACCCTTCAGTAATATGCCAAAAGAGCCGTGAAATTGCCGTTGATTTCCAGTAGACTCTCCGCCGTTCCGGCTTGACCGGATTTCCAGGTTCCTAGTACCTTAACTAGTACCTTAACTAGTACCTTAAATAGTACTTTAGAGTCACCTTTGGCTGGGTGGCAGAGTGGTCATGCGGGCCCGCCCAGGGGCGGACTGCAGCAACACGAAGTGTTGCCAGACTTGTGGCAACACAGCCAGATTTTTGAGTCACCTTTGGCTGGGTGGCAGAGTGGTCATGCAGCGGACTGCAACTCCGTTAACGCCGGTTC
>CAYGNA010000313.1:0-5237 GCA_964351065.1 uncultured Pseudomonadales bacterium | reverse complement strand
GTCTGCCGAGTACTTTATCCCCTGGTCGATGATGACCATGCCCGACATGTCGGGCGGCACGCGCGAAATGGGTTATTACATTTCGCGCAAGGTGGCCTACATCAACGAGCGCTGGGGTTATCCGGCCCTGCCCCGAACTCGTCCGGTTTTCCTGTCACAGCTACAGAAAATCCGCTTCGAAGGGATTGTGCCCAAGCAACAATGGACATTCTACCCCTACGCTTCTGCCTCTTATGACAACCTGGCAGCCAGCGCCAATGACAGTTATAAAGCAGGTTTTGACATTTTCTGGCGTCCCTCTACCAACCTTCAACTGACCGCCACCGTCAACCCTGATTTTGGCAATGTTGAGTCTGATGACGTGGACGTCAACCTGACATCGTTTGAGACGTTTTTCCCCGAACGGCGCGCGTTTTTCCTTGAGGGTAACGAGATTTTTGTTGCCACGCCCAGGGCGCGTGACGGTGATCCTGTTACTCTGGTCAACACCCGTCGTATTGGCAGTCCGCCGCGACCACATACAATCACGGCTTTTGAAATCAGTAATCTGGAGGCAAACCAGCCATCCGAACTGATGGGTGCTGCCAAGGTGACCGGGCAAGCGGGCAGACTACGCTATGGCGTGCTTGGCGCATTTGAAGAAAATACGGTACTTCGCGGTACGCGCGCTGGCGCCTTGTTTGACTATGAACAGACAGGCCGTGACTATGGCATTGCGCGGGTTCTGTATGAGGATACCAGCGCGGGTGGCAGACGTTCATTTGGCTGGATGGGTACTGCAGTGATGCACCCGGAAGAAGACGCTTTTTCCCAGGGCATTGATGGTCACTACCTGAGCGTCGACGGCAAATGGAATCTGGACGGTCAGTTACTTTATTCAAGCATCGGCGCGGGTTCAGGTGCCGGTGGGTTTATCGATATCGACTACACACCCGCTCGCGGCAAAACGCACAGCCTGTCGCTGGACTATTTTGATGACGGCATTGACATCAACGACTTCGGGTTCCTGCGCCGCAACGATGTTGTTGGCGCACGCTACGGGTTTGACCTCAGCCAATCAGATTTGTCCTGGGTAAGGAGCCGTAACACCCGCATACGCCTGGTCCAGGACTTCAATACCGACGGCCGTTCAGTTCGCAGCGGCATCTTCTTTTCGCAGGACCACCAATTAAACAACAACGATTTCTTTTTTTACGAGATCAACTTCTTCCCGGAACGCTGGGACGACAAGAACAGTGGTGGCAACGGCGAATACAGGATTCACCAGCGCTTTCAGACTGGCGTCAAGTACGGTACCGACAGCTCCAAGAAAATCCGCTTGGAAGGTGGTTACTTCATGCGCCAGGGCGACATCGGCGGCATGGTTCACGTGCAGAGCGCCGAGGTGACCTGGCGCCCCAACGACCGTTTTTCGTTCAGGCTGGTAGCCAGGCATGAGACCCAGGACGACTGGCTCATTTACTGGACAAACAGAAGCCTCTCAACGTTCGGTTCTACCAACTGGCGACCCAAGATCGAAAGTGACTTTTTTCTGACCGCCAAGCAGCAGATTCGCGTCACAGCAGAGTGGGCAGGCATCAAGGCGTTTGAGCACAATCGCTGGCAGATTCCAATCAATGACGGCGAGTTAATGCAGGTCACCTCGCCCACAGATACCCCCCGTGATTTCAGCATCAGTCGCCTGACTTTCCAGGCACGATACCGCTGGGAAATTGCGCCGCTGTCCGACCTGTTTGTCGTCTACACGCGAGGTTCCAACGTGGACAGCCGACCTGACGATGGCTTCGGTACACTCCTTCGATCCTCCTGGACCGAACGGCTGGTTGATACCTTTGTTGTCAAGCTGCGATATCGACTGGGTAGCTGACGAACGCCACTCTGTCGACTTAGTCCAGCAAATAGGGCAAACAGCCACTTTCCTCCAGGATAGACAGCAATGGTTCCCTTGATGACCCGCTAACATTGGCCAGGCGCTTGCGCAGACGATCAAGGCACTTGCCCTGGTACTTGAAAGCGCCCTGAGCGTAGGGATGCCCGTCAACCTCCAGTTCCACGCGCGAATTGCCAGCGCGAAGCGCATCCAGGTTCGCCGCCATAAATGGCAGATAGGTCCTGGCGGCATAGGCCAGCAGCGCGCGGGTTTCTGGTCGCAGATCCGCTCGCCACGCACCTTCCACGCCACTCAGGTCGTTCATGCGCCGAATCCAGTCATACACCCGTGGGGCCGTGTCACGCATGATCAACATCGGTGTGTGATCACTGGCCAAAACCTGGAATTGGCCAAAAATGCCAAAATCCGCGAGCGATGGACGGGAGCCGAACAGGAATTCGTCACGCGTCACAAAACGACTGAAAATGCCCAGTACCTCGTGGTAGCCGGCTTCAATCACCGGTGCATTCTCTGGTGTACAACCCACCAGTGCCATCCGGCTTACCTGTCTTTTCCTGATCGCCTCAGCGGCCTGTTCAAGCGCCTCGCCAATAACGCCGGGCGAGTTGTCAGAAATAATCTGCCGACTGCTGTAGACCTGATCAATCTCGCGATACCAGCGGTAGTGGAACATCATCTTGGTACACCACTCATCACCCATGTCTTCGAGCAGATCAGACAGGAATGCGAGACCCGGGTCCGGCGGAATAATCGACCGCTCGCTGTGTCGTTGTTCCAGCATATAGGCGAGCGGCGTTGAATCAACATGCTGGCTGCCATCCTCTGGCAGTTGCAGCACCGGTATCACCTGTGGACCATCATGTTTCAGACCAGCACGCACTGCTGGTGTAATCAGCACCCAGTCAAACGGCAATCTGCGATAGCGCATAATTGCCCGCATTTTCATTGAGTAAGGCGATCCGCCTCCACCATATAATCGGTACCTGTCAGTCATCAGAACCCCCCTGCCTGTTGAACTGCTAATCTACCACAGCACCCACCATGCACAGACAGATTGCTGGTTGTGCCAACAGGCCAGGTGCTCGCTTTGTTTTGCCGCTCTGGACTACACTTGAGCGAGGCTCAAAGAAAAAGTGAGAGAGGTATGTTAAAGCGAATAGGCGGGGCAGGCGGCTACCTGACATTGCGAGACCCGATTGATGCACCGGCGGCAAGTACAGAACTTGAATCCAGCGGTTACACCATTTTGCGCCGGGCGTTCTCACCCCATGAGGTCGATCTACTGCGTCACGAGATCAACAACATATTCAATAAACTGCCCGGGGACGATCGAACCGGCGGCTTACGCGATCCACTAGAGGACGATGCTTTCCGTTACGAGATGCTGAACAGGAGTCCAGCGTGCCAGGCCGCCATTGGCAGTCGCGCCATCCTGAACGTTATCGAACCCTTGCTGGGCGAAGACTGCCACGTTATTGCAAATACTGCCTGGCGCAATCCGCCCAAACCGAACGATCCAGCCCAGGGATGGCATGTGGACGGTGGTCCTCACGTGCCCATGCCCGAAGGTGTGACGTGGCCAGCAGATATTCCGCACCCCGTGTTTGCCATTGGCGCACACCTTTTCTTGCAGGATCTCGGTATCGACGATGGCCCGACCGGCGTCATTCCTGGCAGTCACCTTTCAGGTCGATTTCCACCGTTTGAAGAAGCCATGAACCCTGGCCTGACTTTCAGGGGCCAGGCGGCAGTACCACTGCTTGCGCAAGCGGGCGACGTGGGCCTGTTTGTTTCTGATGTCTGGCATCGTCGCCTCCCCACCGGTCCAAACGACAGGGGACGCTTCTTCCTGCAGTGCCACTATGCAAGACGCGACATTGCGCAGCGCATTCGACCTTCGACCCAGGTCAATCACCTGTCGAACGAGGCCATAGATCAGGCCAAAACTGAACGCGAGAGGACGCTTGTCGGCTTGCACAAACCAGGCTTCTATGATGGCTAGGCAGGCGGAAGACGAGTGGATTTTTGGCTATGGATCCCTGATCTGGCGAGCCGATTTTCCATTTGTGACGCGTCGTCCTGCCCGCATTCAACATTGGGCCAGGCGCTTCTGGCAGGGTTCAACAGATCACCGGGGCTATCCAGGGCGACCCGGGCGAGTTGTCACCCTCATCAATGCACCGGGTGAGTCCTGCTGGGGCATGGCGTACAAAATAGATTACAGGCTGCGTCAAGATACACTGGCGCACCTCGATTACCGGGAAAAAGGCGGCTACGAGCGACTTAGCTTACCCTTGTATTTTGACGACGGCGAACAATCAAAGGCGATTGTGTACCACGCAACCATTGATAACCCGGAGTTTCTGGGACACGCGCCAACAATTGAAATCGCGCAGCAGGTTATTGGCGCGGTGGGCCCAAGCGGACCGAACATCGAGTACGTACTTGAACTGGAATCCGCCTTACGCCGAATGGACGCACATGATCCTCACGTCTTCGAAATAGCGGCCATTATTCGAACACTCACCCAATTGCCAGGGGCTACTGAACCCACAAGGAGTAATGAATGAAACTGACAAAAATATCCACCCTCCTTGGCCGCGCATTACGACAGCACAAGGTGCCCGGGGCGAGCCTTGCGATCCTGCAGGACGGACAGATCACGATGACGGCAGTCGCGGGCGTGTGCAATCTGGACACCGGGGTCAAGGTAACAGATGACAGCGTCTTCCAGATCGGATCAATCACCAAGCCGCATACCGCAACACTGGTCATGCAACTCGTCGATGAGGGGCTCATGTCACTGGATCAGCCTGTTCGTACTTATCTGCCTGAGTTTCGCGTGGCTGACCTCACCGTCACCAGCACCGTCACCGCACGACATTTCCTGTCTCACCAGAGTGGCATCGACGGCGACTTTTTTGTTGATTCCGGGCGCGGTGATGACAGCATCAAGCGGCTCATTGATATGGCAACGATGGTACCGAGCCTGTTTGCTCCCACTGAAAAACTGTCGTATTGCAACCTGGGTTTTGCCGTACTGGGTCGGGTGATCGAGAAGTTGACCATGCGTAGCTGGGACATGGCACTGCAGGAGCGGATTTTTGACCCACTGGGTATGCAGCACGCTTTCAGCCAACCTGAGCAGGCAATCAGGTTTCGTTGTGCTGTCGGACACGTCGAGGGCGCAACGCGCAAAGATAAGTGGAAAGTGACCCGTATACCCTATTTGTCCTACGGCCAAAAAGCCGCAGGCTCAACCCCATCAATGACAGCTTCAGATCTGCTTCGATTTGCCCAGATGCATCTTGCCAAGGGGAAAAACGAACAGGGTAAACGCGTGTTA
>CAYGNA010000312.1:0-5239 GCA_964351065.1 uncultured Pseudomonadales bacterium | reverse complement strand
GTATGCTGGCGTTGGCAGTTGGCGCTCGGACTTTTCAGGTGACGTGATTGACGGTGTATCACTGTCGTCGGATCTGGCGGTTGACGGTGATGCCAGCAATCATTTTTACGTCGCGTTTGAACACCCGATCCCGCTGCTGCAGAACATTCGACTGGAACGCACGGGCATCAAGGACAGCGGCAGGGGTTCGATTAGCAAGTCGTTCAACTTTGCCGGGCAATCATTTACCGCGAACCAGACAGTGGCTACCAACATTGACCTGACTCATACCGATGTCACGCTTTATTATGAGGTCATTGATATCGGTATGGACCTGGATATTGGCTTGACTGCACGTATTCTGCAGGGTGAAGTGACGGTTGACAGCGCCCGTGAAGACGTCAGCGGTGGTTTGCCAATGCTTTATGCCAGGGCCAAATTTGGCCTGCCATTCACCGGCACCTACATCGGTGGCAACATCAATACCATTTCCTACAGCGGTAACCAGCTGACGGATTACGCACTGAAAGTTGGCTGGGAAACCGAGAACTTTATCCTGCCCGAGTTCGGTATTGAAGGTGGCTATCGCCGCTGGGCGCTCGACGTGAATGCCGATGATGTGGATGTTAACGTCGACATGGATATTGATGGATTCTTCATCAACCTGACCGCACACTTCTAGTCGCTGTCCCGGAAGCTTTTTCAGCCGCGCTTGGGGGACCTCCCGCGGGCCGACGTCCAGGCTCAGTTTTCGAAAGCACAGACGGCAGCCCGATTGGAGATTGACACGCCCCTGCGCCCCTGGCGCAGCGGATTGCGGTCATGGCCGTTGGTGCAGTAGCCGATGCTGATGCCTGTGGCCGGGTCAGCCCAGCCAATCTGACCGCCGGCGCCGCCATGGCCAAATGCCAGCGGTGAATTGGCATGACCAAATCCCCGGAAATTGCGCTTTTCGTCGCCCGCAATACAAATGCCGAGCGCTCTGTGAACCGCATGACCGGACAACAGATCCGGCGTTGAGCCTGTCCTTACTTCCCGGGCCATAGCTATGGTTTCAGGTGCCCAAACCTGTTCGCCGCCGATGGATCGCCCATCGTTCAGCAGCGCCTGGTAAAACAGGGCAAGCTCAGCGGCGGACATGACACCGCCGCCTCCCGGCACACCGATCGCTCGAACCTCGGGCGAATTGAAGGTGAGTAGCATATCTTCTGTGACCTCAGTCACGGGCGGTTCTGGCAAGCCAAGCCTGGCGTAATCCGTGCTGGTCAATCCCTCTCCGACATGAACCACCGGCGCAATCCGGTGATGGTGCTCGGCTGGAATACCCACCCACATATCGGGCAGACCCAGCGGCAGCGCAATTCGGTCGCGCACAAATTGCTGAAACGGCATATTGGCAAGTCGCTCGACTATCTCTGCGATTACCCACATGGACGAAGTCGGGTGGTATTCAAAACGGCTGCCCGGTGCCCAGTTGAGTGTCCAATCCCTGAAACGTTCGCGTCGCCTTGCCGGGTCAAGCCAGTCAGTCGGACGAAACGGGGCGTTAGGAAAGCCAGCCATGTGAGTGAACAGTTCCTCGATGGTGATGACATCTTTACCGTTCGTACCAAACTCCGGCACGATGCTCGCGACCTTCCGCGAAACATCGAGCTTGCCTTCCTGTAGGAGTAGCCACGCTGCCGCTGCTGTTATTGCCTTGGTGGATGAGAAAACACAATAGAGCGGGTCAGATGGTGCGTCGCCAATTGTCTCAAAAGCGGCAAGTTTGCCATGCCGTGCTATAGCAACCTGTACCGAGGGCAGCAGTCCCTCATCAACTTCCTGGCGAACCCGCAAGAGCAGTTCACCAAGTTTCACCGGGTCAATACCAACATCAGCCGGGTTGTCTGCGAGAAAGTGAGAATCAACCATGTGTGCTCCCTTATTGTGCGCTTGTGTTGACCCGATTCTACATGGTTGAGATGTTGGTTGAATCAGGCTTTGTGCCCTGCGACAAAACTGCTACATTGCGGCAGAATCCGCCGGATAATGTGCAGTATGAGTTGGTTTCTTTCTGAGAGCAGATATCTCCGATTTTTTTCCTTTACCGTCTTCTATCTCGCCCAGGGAATTCCGATTGGCCTGATCAGCATTGCGCTGCCAGCCTGGCTGGCAGAGCAGGGTGCGAGTGCCGGCGAAATTGCCTCTTTTATCGCTATCTCCGGGCTGCCCTGGGGCTTCAAGCTTTTTGCGGGACCCATCATGGACCGCTTCTCTTTCCTGGCAATGGGCCGCCGTCGTCCCTGGGTGGTGCTGGCACAGTTTGGCCTGTTATTGGCAGTTATTGCTTTGGGCGCCGTGCCTGACCCGGTCAATAACATCATGTTACTGACGTGGATGGCATTTGGCGTTAACTCCTTTGCTGCAGTTCAGGACGTTGCCGTCGATGGTATGGCGATTGATGTACTGCCGTTTGAGGAACGCGGGCGTGCTAACTCGATGATGGCATTTGGCCAGGTCGCAGGCTATTCGCTCTCGGGGGCACTCTCGGCAACGTTGTTGATCATGTATGGCATCCAGGGGGCGGCCTGGGGCCTCGCGACGGGTATTGCACTCATTTTCCTGTGGAGCGTCATCGTTCGGGAACGACGCGGTGAACGCTCTCTTCCCTGGACCTCGGGTGATGCGATGCAACGGTCACTGGCACTACAGGCTGAGAGTTGGCGTGGCATTTTTGGAGATCTGTTCAAGGTAATGTTTCTGCCGGCCAGCATCATCCTGGTGCTGGTTACCTTGTGCTGGCGGATAGCAGGTGGTTTCTGGTTGACGGCGGCGCCGGTGATCGCGGTTCAGCAATTGGGCTATGCAAGCACCGTCTATGCCGAATGGAATGCTGTGGCGGGCTTTACAGCCGCATCACTTGGCATCCTGCTTGGTTTCCTGATTGATCGAACCGGTGCCCGGCACATTCTGATTGCTGGTATTACCGGCATGGGCCTGCTGTTTCTGGTGACGGGTACTTTTGAATCGCTCTGGACCTATACCTGGTTCCCGGTCCTTGTGTTATGGGGGGAGGCGCTGTTTGGCCAGGCGATATTTATCAGTTTCATTGCGACCCATATGAATATTTGCTGGACGCGGGTGTCGGCGACGCAGTTTGCCATCTATATGGCCTGGGCGAACCTCGCAAGATCGATTGGCGCTGCGATCTACGGGCAGGTGGAGCAGGATCTGACATCACCCCAGGAGTTCATGGTAATGGCTGTGTTCTGCTTCATTGGCGCAGGCTTACTGTTTTTTCTGCGACTGGAGAAACACCAAGAGACGATTGCGCGACTTGATGCGAAGCCGGCCTGAACACTGCGCGCGTTCCAGGAGAAGTACAATATGGCACCTGTAATCCCGGTATTCGATGTACATGACCCGTTAGACACCAAAATTCTGGCACTGCGCGAGGCGGGTGCGATACGGATTCGCGGCGTAACGACTGTTGCGGTACGCGAGGCGGTCACCTCGGAGTTGACTCCATTTCTGTTGGCTGCACCGGTGCAGACCAATGTGGCTGAAGCAGACTTCTACCCAGGACATACGCGTCGGATAACAGCATTGGTACGCAAGAGCCCTGCAGTACATGAACTTATGCTTCATCCCGATCTGCTGGGTGCCTGTGATGCTGTCCTGCTGCCAAACTGCGAACGCTACCAGTTGCATGTTGGCTCGGCGCTGGTAGTAGGGCCCGGTGCGAGGGTGCAGGTGCTACATCGGGAGGACGACACTTATCCGTTTTTTGAAGTACCCAGGCCCAACCTGATTGTGGCAAGCATGTGGGCGATCACGGATTTTACAGCAGCAAATGGCGCTACCAACATTGTGCCGGGGAGCCATCTGTGGCCAGCCGGACGGCAGGCAGAGCCTCACGAGACAGTGCCAGCTGAAATGGCCGCCGGTGATGTCCTCATCTGGCTTGGTGGCACGTTGCATGGTGCTGGTGCTAACGTATCAGGTGAGTGGCGCCATGGCGTTTTTCTGTCGTTCTCCCTCGGCTGGTTACGCCAGGAAGAAAACCAGTACCTTGATGTCCCACCGGCAGAGGCGCGAGCGCTGCCCAAAGAAATCCGCGATTTGCTGGGCTATCCCATGCATGGTGGTCTTGGCTTCCATGAACGGGACTCATCAGACCAGAACTAGTTACATGGTCGTTTCGTTTTGCTGGGCCTGGAAAATGGTACCAACTTTTTGCGGTGGTACCTGGCAGGGGCGAGGATCATGGCGTGCCCACCTGGCAGGTTTACCTCGAATGATTTCTTCGCCGTGTGGGGCGCGCCGCACGAGGTCGGTATAGGCAAACGCATCTGCGGCGGCGTAAGTTTGCAGCAGTAGTGGGCGCCACCTTGCTGAGTTGTTGGGCAAGGAGCCGTGTATCATGCGGCAACTGTGGATGGTGACGGTGCCTGCCGGCCCCGTGGGAAAGACAGCACTTTTTGTATCGACTTGTGCCAGATCGGTCTCTGCAATGTAACCCATCCACTTATCGCCGTGGTATTGGTCGAACAAATCCCCGTTATGGCTGCCGGGAATAAACCCCATCTCCCCTTGTCCTGGCTCGACGTCGTCCAGGTAAACACCAATGGTGATCAGGTCATAGTTGGTGTGCGGCCAGAACTGGATGTCCTGGTGCCATTTCACTTCTTCGCCGCCGTGCTGGTACTTGAAGTTCAACTTCCCGTGGTGGAACTTGATGTCTGGTCCAAGAATTGCTTCTGCCAGGTCAACAATTGCAGGACTTCTCGCAAAATCCCAGTACACCGGGTGCTGGCCTACCGGATTGATCAGACGTCGAAGGCGGGGTGATGCACTCGTGTGGTCAGGCTCTACATCGAAGCGTCCATCGTTGGCGGTAATCGCCCGACTCTGCTCAACAAAGTCGTTTGTGACCTGTCGCAAGGACGCTAACTGGTCTTTTCCGACGAACCCTGGCAACACCATGAACCCATCCTGCTGGAAATTGTGTAGTTGCTGCAGGGTGAGTGTCATGTGAGGGCCTCGATTGATGATTCAGAGAGCGTTTTACTGCAGAAAAACTGCGCGGACCTGTTCCATAGCGCTGTCGCTCACGCCAATACCGCGCAGGTACTCAACAGCACCGCCGTGACTTGCTTGCAAGCCGTCGAGGAAGTCGCTGATTGCTTCAGGCGGCACTCCTGCAGCGTTGGCCAGTGCATCGCGGCTCATGCCAGGTGGCAGACAAACAGTGCTTTCCACAACTTTGATCTGTCGG
>CAYGNA010000311.1:0-5244 GCA_964351065.1 uncultured Pseudomonadales bacterium | reverse complement strand
ATGTCACCTTCGACCTGTCCTCTTCCATCTGTTACATTTTATTAGCCATTAGCCGGACTGCGCGGGAGTTGACCGGCCCAGGCGTCTGGCATTACCGGTTAACCGACGCCTACAGGCTAGTACAAACATCCATCCACGCACCTGAACAGGGCAAGTGTGACCTGCGCATAGAGGAAGGTCACTACCCCGATACACCTACTCAACCAGGCACTGATATCTCAGGGTAAAAGAGGCGCCAACCGGCATGGTGCCATTCATGGAAATCTGGATGGCCGTGATATCAGGCCTGTAGACGGGTGAGATGGGCATCGCCTGGAAAGGCCCGCCATTCAGCGAAACCAGAGGTGTACCCATGAAGTTGGTAGGCAGCGACGGAGTGCCAACATCATTGTAGGTAAATGGCTGTCCAGCTTGACTGGAGACACCAAAAGCAAGAAATTCACCGATATCAATATTGATCACTATCTGGGTTGCTTCACCCGGGCCAACATTGGTGAAGGTCATCAGGTAATCGGGGTACGAACCAGGATCCAAAATCTCTGAAGACAAGCCATTTACCAGCTTATCGACAGTGATCTGTGGCAACTCATTGATACCCACTGTCACGATTCCACTGTCAGTGTGGGTCACCGGGTTTTCTTCATTGCCCTCGATTGCGGTAATTGTTGCCCGCCAGTCTCCCTGGCTGGTGCCGTAGTCAGGAACGTTGTAGTTGAACGTAAATGTTTTGGTAGCTGCTGTTGTGGACAAAACCCCCATCACCTGGTCGTTCAACACCTGGGAACCGGATGGATTAAACAAATCAAGCCTCGCGCCTGTAATGTCAGCATTGCCAAACGGATCAGAGACTACCGCTCTAATGGTCACCGTGTCCCCGGGCTCGGGTGCGACCGGACTAAATGTGATTGAGTCAACATTGATCACGGTGTTGGTGGGGATTTCGATCCTGGAGCGGTCTGCAATCGCCGTGCTGGCAATTTCGTAGAGTCTGACGCGTCGATTGGACTCTACGGTTAACCTGATTTCATCATTGGGATTCAACATGATTGGGTAGCCAAGTGCTCCGTTCATGGTAACTACCGGCGTGACCAGTGTGACGGCATTATTTGCCAAAAATTGCGTCACTGAGGCGGTCGCAAGCTGTGTGGTCGCGCCACCACCGTTATTGGCAACCTTGCTGATCGTAAAGTTAAAGGTATAAGAGCCAGCACCGTCTCTCTCCTCGAAAGCTACATGAAGCCCGAGAGGCCCGGTAATCTCAAGTGGTGCGACAAGATCCGGGTTACTACGCCATGTCTCGGGGCTGTTGGCGTTCATGTTTTCACGATCACCCGTATTGTTACCAAAGACACGGCTCAACTCGATATTGTTATCGGTCAATACGTAAAGAAACTTGTCACCCTCGGTCGGTGCCTGCACCGTGATGGTTGCTGTATCAGAGTTGTTCGCAGGAGACAGTACAATTTGACCGGCACTCGCATCTGCAGTGACCGTCGCCGTGTTGTCAATCAACCCACGTGCGGACATGGAGAGGTCTGCTGTCACCTCGTAAACCACCCTACCTCCAATGGCCATGTCAATTTTGTCATTAATAGTGTTGCCCGCCGGGTTCTGGAAGGCGCTTTTGGTGCCATTGGCAAGCTGGGCTCCATTCAGGCACGTCGAACCACTCCCCAGTGCCTGACACCGCCATGAAATATTACTGAATTCCCCTGGCAGTACATCCTCGAAATCCACATTGGTCACAGCCTGATTTTGAGTCAGGTTCCGTACCACAATCCGGAACAAGGCCTGCCCGCCCGGCGCCAAATTGGGCGTTGAAGTCGTTTTGAGGACCTCCATATCAACAAACGTGGCACTGCCAACTCGCTGGAAAAAGCCGCCACCTTCAATCAGGTCAAGACCGTCATTACTGGAGGTAGGAAACGAAGTAAAAGGCGCGTTGGGATTCGTCACGTCTGTCGGAAAAAGTGCATATCCATAAAAGGTCGTGCCAGGTGACAGACCCAGGCCTCCAAAGGTGATAAATGTCGCGTCAATATCCTGTATACCCAATTCTGCCGACGGTCTGTAGTCCGCATCACCGGTATCCTGGCGAAACACAATCGACTGATAGTTAAAGCCGCTGAATCCCCATGTATTGACAGTTAACAGAGCACCAAACAGCGTTGGGTCAAAATTGCCATCTACCGCAAGGATCGGTGCCAGTTTGAAGGTATCGTTGCCACCACGCTCCAGCACGATAAAACCAATATCCGCTGCGGGAGTAGCCAGCGGAATCGTGATACCTGTCTTGTAGATGTAGTCAACCCGCTCGATGTTGTTACTGTTGCTACCGACGTTCGTAAATATGTTGTCGGTGCCAAAATTTACCGACCTGCCCAGCAGCACTGATTTCATCTTTTTGAGCGTGGAGCCATTACAGGCAATGGTCTTGGCCGGATCATTAACGGTGCCGCGACAAAACACCAGGTCGCGAATACCCGACACGCTGGCGTTGTCGACCCGCCTCAGCCTTAACTCATCTGCCAGTGTGACAAACTGATAGGTGTTCGCGCCAACGACGACATTCGCCACGTCCTGGTCTGAGCCAGTAAAGCTGATGTCCCAGTCTTCTCCCGTGTTATCAAACGGGGTTGCGCCGTTGGGTGCCGTAGCCGTGTTCGTTATCGGTGTGGTGTCACCATTGCTGGTGACTGTAGTGATGGTACCAATGGGCGACACTGCCCTGGCGTTCTCGCCAAACAGACCCAGACCGATTGCAAACATAAGGAGACCGAGCCGCAAGATATTCAGAAATTTTCTGTTCACATTGAGAGGCGTGTATTCTGTGCGTGTTGCCGACCGATGTGAACACCAGTTGATATGCAATTTGTATTCTTTTCATTACAATTTCGGTGTGTCTGAGGGGAGGTTTACCGGATGAAATACCTGCTGGCAGGTTTTGGTGCGGTAATCGTGCTGCTGTTGCTGCTGATCGCGAGCTTTTTCCTTGCCTCCGAGAGCGATGAAGTCGTGACCCTGCAGCTACCCAACGGTACCAAAACCCGCATCTGGGTGGTGGATTATGACGGCTACGCCTGGATTCGACGGGGCAACGGCAATACCGGCTGGATGGCCGAACTGGATGCCGCAACGCCGGTCACGGTCATTCGACACGGGAACGCCGCCACCTACCTCCCTGTTAAGGTAGCAGATGGACCAGACCGCGATCGTATCAACGACCTGACGCTAGCCAAATACGGCTTCGCAGAGCGCTACCTGCGACTGCTGATGATCGACCCAGGTGCTGCTATGGCCGCAAGATTGGAGCCGGTTTCAAACCTTCCCTGAGATTTTTGCGTCGTAGCTTCATGGGAAACTGAAAATGAGCACCCGTGTACGAAGTTAACCTGGCCTGGCAGAGTATTCTCAAAACCCCCCTGCTGTCTTCAATGATCGTTGGGGCTATCGGGCTTGGCATCGGGGTATTCATGATCCTGCTGACTGCCTACCATGTTTTCGAGCGGGATCCACTACCTCAAAAATCTGATCGCGTGTTTCGGGTGATGGTTGACTCATGGGGCGTGGATGAAACCTACGGTGGCGGCTTCTGGGGCAGTGATACACCGCCCCA
This sequence comes from uncultured Pseudomonadales bacterium, assembly GCA_964351065.1. GTDB lineage: Bacteria > Pseudomonadota > Gammaproteobacteria > Pseudomonadales > Azotimanducaceae > JANQJA01. The sequence continues at coordinate 1,628 of CAYGNA010000311.1, read as the reverse complement.
TATGATGACCTATACCGATGCCATGAACCTGTTGGAATCAGACATCCCGACCCACCAGGCGGCGATGTTTGCGTCCATCATGTACCTCGCACCAACAGATACCGCGCATCCCGTGCAGCGCCCGTTCCAGGTTCGTGTGCGAGCCACATTCCGCGGCTTTTTCCCCATGTTTGACACGCCATTCCTGTACGGCAACTACTGGGATGAAGCGGCTGATAGCGGTCCCGAACCGGTAGTCGTACTAAGCCGTGAAACCAGCCAGAAGCTCTTTGGCGGTGCCAACAGTGTCGGCAAAACGGTGGAACTGGATGGCAATGTTTTCCGGGTTGTGGGCGTACTGGATGACTGGGCTCCCCTGCCGCTGTTCTACAATTTCCTCACGCTGGGTGTTGGCGTTTCGCCACCAGAGGACGTTTTTATCCCTTTCCACTTTCTTGAGCAGTACCAACTGCCAAACTATGGCGCCGATATGGGCTGGAAGCCTGCCGAGCCCGGCTTCGACAACTGGCTAGGGTCAGAGTCGGTCTGGTTGCAATACTGGGCCCAGTTGGACAACGCAGAGCAGAAGCAGCGCTACCTGGACTACCTGGATCAGTATGCGCTGTCACAACGCGAACTCGGCCGATTTGAACGCCCGCTGAACAATCACGTCTATACCGTCACTGAGTGGATCAAGGTCTTTACCATGCCGCTGCGTGGGCCATCGCTTGCCTTTCTGGTGCTAGGCTTTCTTTATCTCACGGTCTGTCTGGTCAACCTGGTCAGCATGCTGCTCGGCAAATTTATTGGTCGCATGCAGGAAATTGCCGTACGCCGGGCGCTGGGTGCCACCCGCGAGTCAGTCTTCCGGCAGCATATTGCCGAGGTCGCCCTGCTGGGTGTCGGCGGCGGCGCCTTGGGACTCGGCTTGAGCCAGCTGGTGCTCAGGACGATCCAGATTCGGTTTGAACTTGCTGACGATCTGTTTACGCTCGATTGGTACCTGTTGCTATCCGCGCTTGGCCTGGCGCTTTTGTCCGGCACGATTGCAGGCCTTGTCCCCGCCTGGCGAGCCTGCAATACAGCGCCCGTCACCTACCTGAAGAGCCAGTAACCATGGCTATTGTGATTCTGAAGACGTTGCTTCGAAACAAGACCGCCTGGTTTCTCGTGAGCCTGCAGGTAGCAGTCACTGTTGCTGTGTTGATTAATGCACTGGCGCTCGTCAAACGATCGCAGGAGATCATTCGGGAACCAACGGGTATGGATGCCGAGAGTATCATCGCCATCAGCGTTATACCCTTTGCACAGGAGTTTAACGATACATCCCGCATCAGCGCGCAGCGCACCGAAGATCTGCGATTTTTGCGCAGCTATCCAGGCGTGCTGAACGCATCGATTTCCAATTCGTTTCCAGGAGACCTGGGTAGTAACAGCGGCATCAGTCCAGCCGAGGGTGATGAAACCGGGCGCACTTCCGCGGGCGTATATGTCGCGGATGAGCACCTGCTGGACACGCTCGGCGTTGAACTTGTCGCGGGACGGAACTTTGCCGAGGCAGAGATTTTTGACTCCAGCTGGCCCCCGGCGGACAAGGATCTGCCCCAGCTGATCATACTGACTGAGGCTACCGCGAAGGAGATCTTCCC
>CAYGNA010000310.1:0-5254 GCA_964351065.1 uncultured Pseudomonadales bacterium | reverse complement strand
GTCCACGTTCATTATTGCCGTGACCGCCTTCCGGCGTCACGTGGCAGAAACTGCAATCGGTTGCACCAAATTGCAGGGCCGGGACCAGGAAATCGGGCAACGCACACGCCACATTTGCAACCAAGAAGAGACAAACCAGCGCCAACAGGCGAAAGGTGCCGCTCGTTCCAACCACGCTTAATTGACCCACGTCAACTCACTCCCTCCTCACAGGTGTTATCAACCCTATACAATTTTGCATGAGTGCGATAGCGTCACCACAGGAGGAAAAAACCATGAGTGATTTTGAAGGGAAAGTAGTCATCGTAACCGGCGCTGGCGGCGGTCTGGGTCGTGCGCACGCACACGCCTTTGCCGAACGTGGCGCAAAAGTTGTTGTAAACGATCTTGGAGGTAGCCTTGATGGCAGCGGTGGCAGCGATGCGGCCGATATGGTCGTCGCCGAGATCAAGGCCAAAGGCGGAGAAGCTATCGCCAACAAGGCATCGGTCTGCGACCGTGAAGGGGCAAAAACAATTGTTGATGATGCCGTTAGTGCTTTTGGCACCGTTGACATTGTTGTGAACAACGCGGGCAACCTGCGCGACAAGTCATTCAAGAACATGACATTGGATGATTTTGATGCAGTTATTGATGTCCACCTGCGTGGCAGCGCTTATGTGACCCACTATGCCTGGCCAATTCTCTGTGAAAAGAACTGGGGACGCATCGTATTTACGAGTTCCACTTCAGGGATTTTTGGCAATTTTGGCCAGGCCAACTATGGCGCAGCCAAAATGGGTATGCTCGGCATGATGAACGTGCTCGCCATTGAAGGGCTAAGCAAGAACGTCAAGGTAAACTGTCTTGCTCCGGCAGCCGCCACGCGCATGACGGCAAGCGTACCCGGCGCGACTTTTGACCCCGACAACCCCCCACCCGAGCGCCAGCCTGGCCTCGTTAGCCCCATTGTCCTTTACATGTGCTCAGAAGATGCACCTACCGGTTGGATTTTCCATGCTGCCGGCGGTCGTTTCAGTCGTTCGCAAATTTGGGCAAATGAAGCGGTTAACCTGGGACCGGACAATAGCGACTATGAAACGGTGCTCGAAAACATTGAGAAGATAACCGACATGTCGAATGCTGTCGGGCGCAACCCAACAGAGCGCCGCCGTTAGACGGTTACTACGCAAGTACCCAAAGCCATACAAAAAAGCCAACCAGCTACCGGGTGTATCATTCGGTAGCTGGTTGGCTCTCTCGACTCTCTCGACTCTCTCGACTCTCTCGACTACTCCACCACCACCTTCTGGTTCTGCTGCAGCAACTCGAGTTCGGTCGCAATGGCGCCTGGCGACCCGGTATTACGCGCCAGCGCCTGATAGAACACAGGCACAACAAACAGCGTCAGGAATGTGGCAATTGTCACGCCAAAGAAAATGACAATACCGAGCGTAATACGGCTCTCCGCACCAGCGCCTGTCGCGAGGATGAGCGGAATGGATCCCATCACCGTCGACAGCGTAGTCATCATGACAGGACGGAAACGTATTCTGGCGGCCTCACGAATTGCGTCTGCAAATGCCATGCCTTCATCCCGCAACTGATTGATGAACTCCACAATGAGCACACCATTTTTTGCGGCGATACCAACCAGCATAATGAGTCCTATCTGACTGTAGATATTCAGCGTGTTACCCGTGATCAGTAACCCGAATAATCCACCGACCACTGCCATTGGTACAGAGATCATAATCACCACAGGGTGCACAAAACTCTCAAACTGGGCAGCAAGCACAAGCCCTACCACGAGCAACGCCAGGCCAAACGTGAACATCATGCCACCGCTTGCTTCCTTGTATTCAGCTGACTCTCCCCGGTAGTCGATCTGGGCAATTGCCGGTAGTTCGGCCTTGACGATGCCTTCAAAAAACGCCAGCGCTTCACCCTGGGTATAACCCTCATTCAGGCTGGCACTAATTGTCACCGCCCTGATTCGGTTATGCCGGTTCAGGCTGTCGGGTTCTGCCACGCTGCGCACAGATGTCAGTGTAGACAGTGGTATCAATTGTCCGGATGAGTCAGACCGCACGTAAATGCTCTGCAGATCTTCAGGACTCGCCCGCTGGGAGTCTTTTGCCTGAATCAGGACATCGTATTCTTCTCCATCGACTGTATAGGTCGTAGCGGGTCGTTCGCTCATCATCGCCTGCAGGGTTCTACCCACATTTTGCACAGACACACCCAGATCAGCCGCCCTGTTTTTGTCGATGCTGACCACCAGTCGGGGCTGCGTTTCCTTGAGGTCGGTATCAATTCGGGTGAGACCCGGATTCGCTTCAGCTTTCTCGACAACAATGTCTCGCCACTTTGCCAGTTCTTCATAGGTCGGGCCACCAATCACAAACTGGACTGGTGAGCCACCGCGACTGCGAGATGAGAAGCCAGACCGCACTCTCGGGAACACGCGTAGCCCTGGAATCTGGTTCCAGGCTGGCATCACCTGATTAATGGCTTCCTGAGTGGAAATAGTACGTACATCTGGCGGGGCCATGGTAACCGCGATAACGCCGGAGTTGACCGCAGTACCACCAAACCCGGGGAAAGCCACCATCGCCCTGGTCACCTCGCCAGACTCAACAAGCGGTAGCAGCGGCTTTTCGAGTTCGCGCATGCGTTCCTGCATATAGCTGAAACTGGCGCCAACAGGCCCCTGCACACTGACAAAAAACGAGCCCTGGTCTTCGCTGGGCGTCAGTTCTTCGGGCAATGCCCGAGCAAGCAGATAAATGGCAGCAATCACCAGGGCGATTAGCACAAAAAACGCCCAGGTCATATTCAGGCACGCCGCGAGCGCTGTCACATAGCCGTTCGACACTTTCTCAAAGATACGGTCAATCGAATGGGTAATCTTGCTCTCACCCGAGTGTGGCCGCAGCAGTCGTGCGCACATGACGGGCGTTAGTGACAGCGCAAGCACGCTGGAGACGATCACTGCGGCGCTGATTGTAATGGCTAGTTCGCGGAACAGTCGCCCCACGCTGTCCTGCAAAAAAGCAATGGGCACAAACACCGCCACCAGCACAATCGTGGTTGCCACCACGGCAAACGCAACCTGGCGAGCACCATTGTAAGCTGCAAGCAGCGGTGGCTCACCTTCTTCAATACGACGGTGGATGTTCTCCAGCACCACAATCGAATCATCCACAACAAGCCCAATGGCAAGCACAAGGGCAAGCAGCGTGATCAGGTTGACCGAAAAACCGAATGCCGCCAGGATCGTAAACGACGCGGTGAGGCAGATCGGGATGGTGACTGCCGGTATGATCATGGCTCGAAAGCTGCCCAGGAAGGCCAGAATCACCAGACTGACCAGCACTGTCGTAATGGCAATCGTGACATACACAGAACTGATGGCCGCGTTAATGAAGATCGACTCATCCGAACTCGCGGTCAGTTCCATGCCCTCGGGCAACGAGGCATTAATCTTTGCAACCTGCTCCTTGACCGCCGCCAGCACTTCCACCGAGTTCGCCTTTGACTGCTTCACGATACCGAAACCCACAGTCATGCGTCCGTTGGCTCGATACTCGGTGCGCAGGAACCTTGGTGCAATTTCTATGTCGGCAATCTCGCCTAACCGGATGAGGTGACCATCTGGCCCACGCCTGATGACAAGGCCGCGGAAATCCTCTGCTGTCTGGTAGTTTCGCTCCATCCGGACAGAAAACTCCATATCCGCCGACTCAACCCGACCCGCTGGTAGCTCAATGTTTTCCCGGCGCAGCGCATTTTCAACATCGGAAACAGTGAGACCACGCGCTGCCATTGCAACCCTGTCGAGCCAGATGCGCATGGAGAATCGGCCCGAGCCTGAATTACTCACATCCGCCACACCCGGAATGGTTGTCAGCTGATCAATGATGTAACGCTCGGCGTAATCCGTCAGCTCCATAAAATTCATTTTGTCGCTGTTCAGGCTGAAATACTGGATGGGTCTAGCGTCCGAGTCCGCCTTGGAGACCTCGGGTGGATCAGCGTCTTCAGGTAACTGCCCTATCACCCTGGAGACACGGTCACGAATGTCGTTGGTGGCTTCTTCAATGTCTCGATCCAACTCGAACTCAATCGAAATGCGCGCCCGGCCGTCACTACTGGAGGAGCGAATTGTCTTGATGCCTTCTACACCACTGATCTGCGCCTCAAGCGGCTGGGTGATCTGCGTTTCAACGACTCGTGCGGACGCACCGGCATAATTGACGCCAACCGAAACATTGGGGGGATTGACGTCTGGATATTCCCGCACCGGCAAGTCGCGGAATGACATAATGCCAAGTGCCAGGAGCATCATACTGAGCACCATGGCAAACACGGGGCGTTTTACGGAAACATCTGACAGTACCATTTACTTAACCTCCCGTACCCGCTGCTGCACCAGGTTTACCGCCCGGTGGTTTACCACCAGAACGTCCGCCACCCGATGGTCCGCCATCCGGAGCTTGCGCACCCTGAATTCGTACAGGGATGCCATCACGAACCCGGGTGATACCATCCGTAATGATCTCATCACCAGCCTCGATGCCGGACAGAACTTCCACAACCCCGGTCTTGCGTCTGCCAACAATAATCTGCGTCATCTTCGCCCGGCCATCAACAATCCGCCCCACCTCCCGCCGCTCCAGTTGCTGCACGACTTCACTTTCTGCCACCACAATCGACGGTGCACGCTCCCGAATCAGGCGTACGGTCATGAGCATCCCCGGCCGCAGCAGGCGCTCCGCGTTCTCGAACTCAGCGCGAACCGATACCGCGCGCGTCACAGGATCGATGCGTGAGCCAATGCTGGTAACCGTGCCGCGAAATGTTTTGTCTGGATAGGCCACACCAGAAGCCAGTACTGGCAAGCCCGCTTTTAACACACCAAAAAAGTTCTCAGGCACCGAGAAATCAAGTTTTACCGTGGAAATGTCATCCAGCGTGGTGATCGCGGTATTGGAGGTCACGAGCGTACCCGGGCTCACTTCGCGAAACCCCAACAGACCTGCAAAAGGCGCTCTAATCAGACGGTCCGCTACCCTTGCCATGATGCCCTCAAGGCGCGCCTCGCTGGCAGCAAAGCGGGACCTGGCCTCATCTACCTGGGAGATGGGAACGCTGCCCTGCTTGGCCAGATCTTCGAGCCTGACCAGTTGGCGGCGGGCATCATCCAGATTGGCACGAGCCTCAGCCAGCAATGCGGTTTGCTCTTCATTGGTCAACTCCAGCAGCACCGCAC
>CAYGNA010000309.1:0-5258 GCA_964351065.1 uncultured Pseudomonadales bacterium | reverse complement strand
AAGAACTCGCTTCATAATTGCTCGATTGCCATACTTGGCCAGTTGAAAGATCCCTGCAGGTTTTGATGAAACACTAAATCCCTTCAAAATCGTCCTACTGATTGAACATTTTCCCCAGATTTCTCTTTTTTTCTTTGTAGTCTGTTCAGAGGTGTGTGTCCAATTTTGAGAATTTGATGCATAGTCCATGGAGTCGATACGCTTTAGCGATGATTTACCCTTTGCGAATTCTGCCAACATCCGTGTTGTGTTTGCTCCTGGTGCAACTGTTGCTTGCGGGCTGCAGCACCAATGATGCGACATTGGTGGAACCCGCTATAGCGCCACCTGTCGCATCGGTGCGGCCAAAAATATTCACTGAACATGGTCAGACGCGTACGGACGACTATTACTGGGTGCGTGACGACTCGCGGTCTGATCCTGCGGTCCTTGGCCTGCTGGCGGCAGAGAATGAGTATACCCGTGCTGTCCTTGAGCCTGTTGCGGACCTGCAAAATACCCTCTTCAACGAGATTACCTCGCGACTGACAGATGATGACAAAACAGTACCTGTGCGGCGCGGCGACTACTTCTATCATCGCGAATATCGCGCCGGTTTCGAACATCCGGTTTACGTTCGACGTGGCCTGGCAGAGGGTGCGCTGCCGGAGGTGCTACTCGACGTCAATGAACTTGCCGTGGGCAGCAACTATTACGCAATCGACAACTGGAGTGTGAGTTCAGGTAACAACATACTGGCTTTCGCCGAGGATAAAGTCAGCCGGCGCGAATACACCATTCGCTTCAAGGACCTGAAAACCGGCGAGTACCTTGCTGATGAAATCCTGGGAGTTGAAAGCGATATCGCCTGGGCTGAGGACAACCAGACCCTGTTCTACGTTGCCAAAGATGCGCAAACGTTACTGCCCTATCGAGTCTACCGGCACAGGTTGGGCACTGATGTTAAAGATGATGTCCTGGTCTACGAAGAGACTGATCCGACTTACTACACCTCAGTGTACAAATCGAGATCCAACCGCTTTGTACTGATCTCGATGCAGAGTACTGACTCAACCGAAGTTCGGCTGATTGACGCCAGCAACCCCACGGCTAGCCCTGTACCGTTTCTTGATAGAGAGCCAGGCCATGAATATCGCATTCGGCATGTGCCGGACAACTTTTTTGTTGTCACCAACCTGGATGCGCCAAATTATAGGGTGATGCAGGTACCAGAGGCGGCGCTAAATGACAGCGGTGCCTGGATGGAGGTTGTAGCACATCAACCTGATGTGCTGATCGAGGATTTTGAGGTATTCGACGGATTTCTTGTCTTGCTTGAACGCGAAGCGGGGCTATCTCGTATCAGGGTCGTTAATCGCAGCGATGGTACGAGCAAACAGATCAGATTTCCGGACCCGGCTTATTCCGCAAGACTTCACGCAAATCCCAATGTGAGCGCAACTGTACTGCGTTATGGTTACTCCAGTTTGATCACACCCCAGTCAGTGTTCGAGCACGACATGGTTGAGGATCAGAGTCGCTTGCTGAAGCAGGATGTCGTCGCCGGGGGATATGATCCGGAGAGATACGCAACCGAGCGCATCTTCTATACTGCACGTGACGGAACGGAGGTGCCGATTACCCTCGTTTATCGTAAGGACCTGCGCAAACCCTTTGAAAACCCACTCTACCTGACGGGTTACGGCGCTTACGGGTTGTCCAGCATGCCATACTTCAGCAGCCTGAAGCTTTCCCTGCTTGACCGCGGATTCGTCTACGGCATTGTCCACGTTCGCGGTGGCGATGAAATGGGCCGCGCCTGGTACGAGGCAGGGAGGCTGCAGCATAAGTGGAATACTTTTAACGATTTTATTGATGCTACACGAGCGTTGGTCAAAGCAGGCTACGGCGCACCCGACAAGGTGTTTGCCAGTGGTGCGTCGGCCGGTGGTTTGTTGATGGGTGTTATTGCCAACGAGGCACCGGAACTCTATCGAGGAATTGTGGCAGAAGTACCTTTTGTGGATGTGATCACGTCCATGGCTGATCCAACGATTCCGTTGACCGTTGGTGAGTATTCGGAGTGGGGCAATCCCAACGACAAGACAGCCTACAGGTACATGTTGTCCTATTCTCCCTATGATCAGGTTGCAGCCAGAGATTATCCCCACATGTTGGTAACAACGGGCCTTTACGACTCCCAGGTGCAGTATTATGAGCCGGTCAAATGGGTGTCAAAGCTGCGTCGCATGAAAACTGATGACAACCTGCTGCTGTTGCAGGTAGACATGGATACCGGTCACGGGGGTGCATCTGGCCGATATGAACGCTACCGTGCAGAGGCACTCCAATATGCCTTTATCCTGCATGTGTTGGGCAAACCATGAGCGACTGCTGACAGTGAATTGCATCTGGCTGATCCCTGCTGCGCAAGGTCACCTCGCTTAGTTATGGCGAGTCTTCGCACAATATTATTGCTGTCAGTGGTGGTCCTCGCTGGCTGTTCTGGCGGTGGCGGAGGCGGCGGAACTGCAACCCCGTCGCCGGCGAGTCCGACGGCGCCACCATCGAGTGCCGCTTTTTTGCTGGACGCAACAACCCGTTCTCTTGCGACGCCGGCCGTACCAGGCGCCATGGCAAGTGCCGCGCTGACCTGCACGGTGACGTTGCGACAAGATCAGGCGTGCACACTTGCACAGATGCCACTGCTGGGTATGCAAACGGCTTCACCGGGCATTGACGACATCATGGCGCGAGTGATTGTGACGCACCCCTGGATGGCGGACAGGTTCAGGGTGCTCCTCGAACAGATGCCGCCGGAGATCTTGCTACTGACACGTGGACTGACCGCCATCGTGATCTCATCAGAAATTCGCCCGTCGTTTTACACAACAAGGACAGGTGCAATTTACCTCGACCCGGCAGGAATGTGGTTGACCGAAGTAGAGCGAGCAGTAATCAGCACGCGGGAAGATCCTCGCGCGGAGGACATCCGGGCATTCCAATTTCTGATTAACTGGCGTTATGTCGATGGCGGCACCAACATCAGTACTGCACCGCGTTCGCTTGCCACGCTCAGGTTACGCCTGGCCGCGTTACTGTTTCATGAACTGGCCCATGCGAATGATTACTTTCCGCCAGAAAGACAAGCCCAGCTTGACGCAAGCATTCCGATATTTGAGAACATCAACAGCTTTGTGTTGCCGTCCACAACGCTTTCCAATGCGCTACCGTTACAGTCAAGCCAGATGAAAGGCCTGGCTGCGGCAGCGTTCCTTGGCGTGACGCCTACGCCCGCGCAACTCCAGACCACGGCCCAGGCTGTTGCTGCCGAATTTCCTTTTGATGTAGCCAACGACTACTACAACTACGCAACACCGCGCGAGGATCTGGCCATGGCATTTGAGGAAGCCATGATGCTGCATAGTTTTGGCATATCCCGGGACGTTGCGGTAACAAGCTATCCGCAAAATGTGGCCTTCTGTGATGATCTTGTCGTGTCATGGGGGCAGCGCAATCGAATTGCCGAGCCAGCCGTTGGCGCTCGCTCTCTACTTGTTGTTGAGCGAATCCTGCCTGAAGCGGCAACTGCTATTGAATCAATGTTGTCGAACCTGGCTGCGCCTGTACCAATGCGAGTTGGGGCAGGATGGTGCGAAAACATCGTGCTCGATGACTCTGCCCGCGCGCTCTTTGTCGTCCCCCACTTGCCGGTAGAAGGTCACGTGGAGTTCCTGCCCCTGGCTCACTAGGCGGGTGGTTCGTCGTTCCGCCGAATGCTGCTTGACGACAGATCCATTCGAAAAGCTTCCTCTGGGACACCCCGGCTGATCCCGCGGAGCAGGGGGGGAAGATCCAACTCGTCGAGCCCCATAAACTGCTGGCCCTGCAGACGTCCAAAACACAAGAAGGAGACGCCGTGTCCGGCGATCTCACGGATAGCCTGGTCCCTGAGTTCGGCGCTGTCGTGGTAGTACCGGGGTTGGCCAATTCGTTCCAGGGTATCACTCCCAACCATAAACACAGCGCCAGGGAACAATCGCGCTTTGGCGACGAACGTTGGTGCATTGGTAAAAGTGAAGTCAAACAAGTCGCTCAGACCAACCTGCCGCGCCCGCATATCCATAAAATCCAGTGGCGGCTTATCAACATTAAACGTCGATATCTCCAGCAGCGGCACTTCCCCTGTGACATCGGCTGCAACCTTCATCATCTGCCGATGACCGTCATGGAGCGGATTAAATGCTCCAGGAAACAACAGGCGTGGCGTGTCAATACTGTGATTGGTAAAAGCCAGTTGACCAGCAAAGAGTTCACACCAAGCCGTATCTGCTTGCTCTATGCGTGTAGAGAGAGCCTCGTCCGGGAGCAGGGAAAAGGGATCCAGGGTTACACCAAAAGCCTCCGCTAGTACATTCAGGATAAGCTCACTGCATAACATTTCCTGGCTGGCCCGATCTCGTCCAGATCGTGAGAGCTGTAACTCGTATTCCCTGGTTTCATCAATGGACTGCAGGGCGACAAAACAGCGGTCCCGTCCCCGTCGCGCACGATCGGTTGTAAGTGCCGCTGTGCAGCCCAGTCCAAATATGATCGATTCATCAGGCTCAAAGCGCCTGGCACGCTGGAACGAGGCCATGGCCATCGCCCGTGCAGTCCTTCCCGAGCAGGCCTGGTCGGGTGATCCGCCGATGTAGTTAGCCAGCGAAGCTGGGTCGTACGGCACCGTTGCTTCAATTAACGTACGTGATGCACCTGGCACGGCCAACAAAGCGGCTATGGCACTGCTGCCGCCGCCAGTTGCCGCAACAACAGTTTTGCCCGGTGCATCGTGTAGTTGCTGGATCAGGATTTCACTCAATTTGTCTATTCCGCGGAATGTGTTGTGTGGCAGTGCGAGTCAGAATAACAAAAAGACAACGGCTTGAACCCTGGAGAATTGATGCTAAAAAAGCAGTGCAATTTTGGCAGGAATCTATAACTTGATCAGAGTTTCACTAAATGAGAGTTTCACTAAATGAGAGATTCAGGTTGATGAAAGTCCCGGGTGTAACAGCGTGCCTGCTTGTTTCGATGCTTCTGATAGGAGAAACGGCAGCGGAAACGGTGCCACGTGCAGAAGGTGAAGAGCCAGAGCCAAGCACGTTACGCGAGATGACGCCGGATCAGTTGGAAAACTTCCAGTTCCAGGGCGAAACAGAAGGACCAGAACCGCTGGTTGAGGACCTTTCCATCGGTCAGCAGTACCTGTTGAATACGCAGCGACGAGAGGCAAACGA
>CAYGNA010000308.1:0-5295 GCA_964351065.1 uncultured Pseudomonadales bacterium | reverse complement strand
AGCGTCACTGGCGCATTGCGTTCGCGGGCCACTGCTTCAAACCAGTCAGCCAGCTGTTTGCTGCCGCGAAAGGCACAGGAAGGTTGACCGGAGAACGGACGAAAGTTCACGCAGACAAGCACATGGTTGCTCACGGTTACAGCCTTGCCCAGTCAATTGGCGTCTTGCCCTGTTCAGCCAGGTACGCATTACACTGTGAAAAATGCCGGCACCCCAAAAAGCCCCGGTGGGCTGACAGAGGCGACGGATGCGGCGCTTTCAGTACCAGGTGCCGATTTGAATCAATCACCGCACCCTTCTTCTGGGCGTAACTGCCCCAGAGCAAAAAGACCAGGTGCTCGCGCTGGTCAGAAAGCGTTTTGATCACACAGTCAGTAAACGTCTCCCAGCCTTTGCCCTGGTGCGAAGCAGCGCGGTGTTGTTCAACTGTGAGCACCGCGTTTAATAACAAAACGCCCTGGCGTGCCCAGCTTGTCAGACAGCCATGGGCGAAGTGCCTTTGCGCGAGTCCAAGGTCTGCTTCAATTTCCTTGTAAATGTTAACCAGCGACGGTGGTGGCGCAACCCCCTCGCGCACCGAGAAACACAGGCCGTGAGCCTGTCCCGGGCCGTGGTAGGGATCCTGCCCCAGGATCACTACCTTGACCGCATCAAATGGCGTGGTATCCAGCGCCGCAAAGAACTCACTCCCCTTAGGGAAGATAGTCTTGCCCTGCTGTTTTTCCTGCTGCAGAAACTGCCGCAGCGCAATCATGTAGGGTTTGCTGAATTCTGGTTCCAGTCGGTCACGCCAGCTGGCTTCGAGTTTTACTTCGGTCATGGTTTACCCAATCCAAGATGACCAAAAGATACCACACACGGCAGGTCACGGAACTGACCGTCCACGCTTCGGGTGCCGCAGCGTCAGGCACATCAACCAAGTTGCCCCTTGGCCGCAGGACGAATATGCTTTAACGCCCCGAAATCGTGGTTCTACAAGAAATGACTAAAGTAACGGTACTCCCCGGAGACGGGATAGGCCCAGAGGTTGTCGAATCGACCATTCGCGTACTGGAACACCTGGACTGTGGCCTGGAGTTCGATTACGCGCTTGCCGGCGGCGAGGCCCTCAAAAAGGGGCTGGACCTGATCCCACAGGAGACGCTTGATAAAATCGAGAGTACGCCGGTCGCACTCAAGGGCCCAATTACAACGCCAATCGGGCGTGGTTTCACATCAGTTAACGTTTCATTGCGTCAGCACTTTAACCTGTACGCGAACGTTAGACCGGCATTATCGATTCCGGGCGCCACTGTCAGGTACAGCGACATCGACATTCTCGTTGTACGGGAAAACATGGAGGGGCTCTACTCGGGCGTCGGCCACACACGCAGCGAGGACGGTGAACGGGCCGAACTCAGAAGTGTTGTCACCCGAACTGGATGTCTGCGCATTGTACGCTACGCGTTCAACATGGCACGCCAGCTGAAGCGCCGCAAGGTGACTGTGGTCCATAAGGCAAACATCATGAAATCCACTTCCGGATTATTTCTGGAAGTTGCCCGGGAGGTCGCAGCGGACTTCCCCGATATCATCTGTGAAGAAATGATTGTCGACAACTGCGCCATGCAACTCGTCATGAACCCACACCGCTTTGATGTCATTGTGACGACCAATTTGTTTGGCGATATTTTGTCCGACCTGTGCGCCGGACTGGTTGGTGGTCTTGGCCTGATTCCTGGCGCAAATATCGGTGATGAACGCGGCATATTCGAAGCAGTACACGGCAGCGCGCCGGACATTGCAGGGCAGAACATCGCAAACCCAACTGCAGTGATGCTGGCCGCTGCGATGATGCTGGATTATCTGCAGATAAACGCCCCGGCTGAAAGACTGCGCGGCGCCATTCGCCGGGTGATTGGGCTAGGCAACACTACAACGCCCGACCTTGGAGGCAAGGCCAGTACAACCGAGTACACCGATGCCCTTCTGGCCGAACTGCAGGGTGGTAAATAGCGAGGCTGAGCATCTTTTGCAGGACATGCATTTAGCGAGCTGCAATATAAACGGCCTGGTACATCACTTGCCTGAATCCTTGAGCAGCCAGGTGTTCGTCAGAAATCTGGCCGGTTGAATCCCTTGTCTTTAGTTGGGTCATAGTCGGGGTTATGGACAGGCAGCCTGACACCAACCGCTTTGAAATAAGCCTTGAGCGAATCGTGCATTGCCGCGGCACGCGCGGGATTGAAACGGCTGAGGTTTGTTGTCTCGCTGATGTCCAGGGCGAGGTTGAAGAGCATGGTTTGGTCGGATTCAAGATTCCAGATCAGTTTGTAGTCGCCATCGCGAATGGCTGCTTGCGGCACCACGTGTTTGAAATTGCGGTAGGCACCGTAGTACCAGACAATATAGGGTGTTGGCCGCTCGACACCACCCACAGCCGGGTCGGTCAGCAACGGTACGAGACTGCCGCCGTCAAGGGACGCGGGCAGGTTTGCGTCGATGCCAAGCCAATCGGCAATAGTGGGAAAGAAATCGTAGCCCACAACCGGCGTATTGCTCGCGCTGCCCGTCTTGATACCGGGGCCGCGAATGATAAGCGGCACCCGAATACCACCTTCATGGACATGGGTCTTGCCAAACGCGAGCGGCGCATTGCTTGTGACCGGCATATCGACCTCACCACCATTGTCAGATGTGTAGATCACATATGTGTCACCGGTCAGGTCAAGTTCATCAAGTGTTGCAAGGATTCGTCCTACGCCGGCATCAAGCTCGGCGGTCATTGCCGCGTATCCCAGGTTACTGTGATAAACGCTTTGTCGATCTCGAAACGGTTCGCGGCTTTTTGGTGACGCGAAGATGGGCAAGTGGACGGCGTAGTAGGATACCTGCACGAAAAATGGCGTCTCGGATTCGGCCTGTTGCCTGATAAAAGCGATCGCAGCGTCTGTCACCTGCGTGGTGCGCTTGGCGTCGGGTGGTGGTGCGCGACCTTCCACATTGGTGGTCAACCCATTGTGCGCGTCATAGCCATGCCGCGCAGGCGAACCGCCACCCATGTGCCATTTGCCAAAGTGGCCGGTTGCATACTGCGGCCGGTGGGTCTTGATGAACTCGGCAATAGTCACCTCGTCGTCGGCAATGCTGGCCACGGGTAGCGGCAGTATCATGGGTTTGTTGACATACATGGTGTCGTGGAACAGTGGGGCAACACCCTGTTCGTTGGGCACAACGTCGATGATGTCGGTCGCTCCGAGGCGTGGAGCCGTCTTGCCTGTTTGAATGCTCATTCGCGTTGGTGAGCAATTGGGTGCGGGTGAGTAGGCACTTGAAAAAGTCATACCTGCAGCTGCCAGCCTCTCAAGGTTCGGCGTCTGGTAAAGATCACTCTTTGAGTCACTGCGCGAACGATCCATCTGCACAGAGGTACCGGTCCAGCCCTGGTCGTCGGCGAGGATAAGGACAACATTGCGTGGTGCAGCGTGGACGGGCACAAGCACTAAGATCAGCAAAAAAACCACCAGCAAACGGCTCACAGAATCAGCACCACCCTGTCTATCGTCCAGTATCCGGCCATGGCGCCCATGGCAATTGTGAATGCGGGGCGCCAGAATGGGCTTCGCCCACCAGGAAGCCGATGGAGGAGCCACCCAGCCACCAGCAATGCGCCAATCACTATAAGCTGGCCAAGTTCAATGCCCAGGTTGAACAATAACAGACTCAACGCCAGTTGATCACGCGGCAGGCCTATGTCGTTTAGCGCGCTGGCAAAACCGAACCCATGGAGTAGACCAAAGGCAAAAGCTATCACCCAGGGGCGCAGCTGCATGATGGCGGAACGGTGCGATACATCCACCATTAACTCTCGGGCAAGAAACAATATCGACAGGGCAATCACCGCCTCCACCGGCCGCTGTGGCAATGAGACCAGGCCCAGAACCGAGAACGCCAGCGTAATTGAGTGCGCAACAGTAAAAGCGGTAATGGTCTTGGCCAGCATCCACGGATTACCGATCAGTAGCACCAGTCCAATCACGAATAGCAGGTGATCAATCCCGGAAAGGAGATGCTCCACGCCCAGTAACAGATAAGTGGATAGCGAGGGCGTCTGGTCACCGAGGTTCATAGAAGGTGCATCAGCACGAAGCAGCGCATTGCGGGTGTCACCATCAAGGTAAGTGATTCTCACCATCACATCTGTGAGCGTCCGGGTGAGCCCGCCAATCTGCAGGTTGCCTGCCCGCAGGTCACACAGCACACGCCAGCGCTCGATCAGTGCCGTCCCGGTGTTTTCCGGTAACCCTGAATCAACCGAAGTACAGCCCGCGGGGAATATCGGGTCTATGGGCAGTCGCAGATCGCCAAGCAGCGGCTGTTTCCAGAGCACATCGTAGGTGAGCGGTGCGGTCTGCTGAATTTCCAGATAGGCCGGGCGCACTTCGTGGGCAGTTGCTGTCGCACTACATACAAGTACAACAGCGAGCAGAAGTCCGCAGAGGCCAGGCTTATTCCTCACCCGCCAGACTCCTGCGTCAGGTCACGCACCTGGTAGCGCGAACGTAGTTCTTCAAACAGTGCTTCGTTAGCCTCGATGCGGCGCTGCTCTCGCAGGCGTTCGGCCACCTTCGTCGCAATCGTTTCGAAAGCCGGCAAGTGACCTGGATCACGTTGGGTCAGCCGCACAAGGTGCCAGCCAAAGTCTGATTGTATTGGGCCCTGCCATTGAGCCGTCGCCGCTCGCAGGGTTGTCAGACCCGCAGCAAACACGGGGCCAAACAAATCGCTGATCTCGCGCTCGCTGAAATCGGAATAACGCGTTTGCAGCATGAACGGATCACCACGCACACTACCATCTGTTAGTGCCACCACCGCATCAGCCCGGGCGTCACCTCGTCGTTCGCTGCTGAAATAGCGATGCTCAAAACTGAATCGCTCAGGCTCCAGAAAGACATCACCGCTGGCATCATAGTAGGTCCGCAACTCTCCTTCCCCGGGTTCCGTCGCATCAGCAACATCTTCGGTCAGAAAGTTCAGCTTCTGCGCAAGGCGTCGACGAATGATGGTGTCGTTGCGATCAAGACCAAGTGCCAGCGCCTCACGATAGTAGACTTCTTCCCGAATCCACTTGTCGGTTAGCGACTGCAATTCGACGGGGCTCGCGGTTCTTCCCATTTGCAGCAACCACTGATCGTTGAGCGTTTGCTTCACTGCTACCGTCACATCAATCGTGTTTGCGCTGGCGTCCGGGGCGCGGCCCACCTGACGATCGACAAGAAAAATCAGTCCACCCAGAATGAGGAAAACAAACAGAGG
>CAYGNA010000307.1:0-5346 GCA_964351065.1 uncultured Pseudomonadales bacterium | reverse complement strand
CGGGCGATTTCATCAATGAGTCTTTTTTCTTCGGCATTTTTTTCATTGATTTTTCCCCTCATCTTTATTCAATTAGAGACAAGTTCGCACAGGATTGCGGCTATTAAAATTCCCCCAAACGGGGGGTATCCTTGTGCGTGACGAAAACCACAGGTTTGCTATTATCGAGCGTCAGGTTTTTCACCCCAACGCGGGTTCAACCGAAATGGACATCCAATTATGAGCAGAATTTCAGAAGACCCTCGCATTGATCCGCGCATCAAGATCATCTTCGGCAACATGCCAGAAATGGTGGGTGGAGACATTGAGAGCCGGGAGGCGGCGGTGGCATCGGCCAACACGGCAGCGGCTGCTGCTGCTAACGAGCAGATGAGGGCCATGATGGAAATGTGCGACACCGAAGAGATTGCGCCATCAGCAGGGCTCACGGTCCGTACCGAGCGGGTCACCTCACAGCCAGACGGCAACACGATCAACATCCAGTTTATTCGGCCCGATTCAGATGACATTTTGCCCTGCGTTTATTACATCCACGGTGGTGGCATGCAGGCACTCTCGTGTTATGACGGCAATTACCGTGCCTGGGGCAAGATGATTGCGGCAAACGGCGTTGCCGTGGCAATGGTGGACTTTCGCAATGCATTGACGCCGTCATCTGTACCAGAAATTGAGCCTTTTCCAGCTGGCCTGAATGACTGCGTATCGGGTTTCCATTGGGTCCTTGAACACGCTGATGCGCTGGGTATCGATGCTAACCGCGTCATTATTGCGGGCGAGAGTGGTGGTGCCAACCTGACGCTGGCAACCGCGCTAAAGTTAAAACAGGACGAAAAAATTGGCCTGGTGCAGGGAATTTACGCACTCTGCCCCTACATTGCGGGAGAGTGGCCACACGAGGGCAGTGCCTCGTCTGTTGAGAATAACGGCATATTTCTGCAGCTTCACAACAATGCAGGACGAACCATTTATGGGATTGAGGCATTTAATGCGAAGAATCCACTGGCCTGGCCGGGTTTCGCGACACAAGAGGATGTTAAAGGCCTCCCACCCACGGTTATCAGCGTCAATGAACTGGATCCGCTGCGGGATGAGGGTATCAACTTCTACCGCCTGCTAATGCAGGCCGGCGTGGCTGCAAAGTGCCGGCAAGTCATGGGTACCGTCCACGGGACGGAAGTTTTTCCCATCTGTTGCCCGGATATTTCCCGTGACACCGCGCGTGACCTGGCGGCCTTTTGTCTGGGTAGCTAGTTGTCAGGGTAAGTTGTCAGGGTAGCTGGCGACTTCTTTATTATGTGAATGAGAAATCCTGTTGCAGTGCACAAACGTATGATATGCACTTCAACCGGATTAACACTCATGAACGCTACAACCATTCTTCCCCTGGAAATTGCCCGCTTTAACAGGCTGGCGGAAACCTGGTGGGATGAAGCTGGCCCGATGTGGCCGCTCCACCGTCTTAACGCAGTTCGCACCCCATTTATTCTTCAACACGTGCGTAAGCACTTCGGTCTGGATGCTAATGCGTCACTACAGCCTCTCTCCTTCCTGGATGTGGGTTGTGGCGCCGGCATTCTGGCTGAATCCATGGCCATGGCAGGCGGCCGGGTACACGGCATCGACGTCGCCGAACGCAATATCGAGATTGCCCGCCAACACACGCTGGTAACTGGACTGGACATACGCTATGACGTTATGCCCGCAAGCGAGTTGCCTGCAGATGCGCGGTATGATGTTGTGCTGAACATGGAAGTGCTGGAACACGTGGACAACCTGGCGGACTTCATGAGCACCTGTGCTTCGCTGACACGGCCAGGCGGGCTGATGATAGTCGCGACAATCAACCGTTCGCTGTATTCCATGATGACGGCCAAACTGGGCGCAGAATATATTCTTGGCTGGCTGCCGAAAGGCACACATGACTGGCGACGTTTTGTCACACCTGATGAGTGCTTTTCGATGTTGCGCAATGCAGGTTTTGGTTTTCGCGAGATCACCGGCGTTGGCGTTAATCCGCTGCGCAAGCGTATGCATCTGACCCGCTACCTGGGTGGCAATTACATGTTGGTGGCTGTACGGCGCGGCGTGTAGTCGGTGCTGTTTTAGGGGAGCATCAGCGGGGTACTATTGCGCCCCCTGTTGAGACCTATGTTGAAAGCCATTATCTTGAAGCCAATGTCTTGAAGGCATTGTCGTGCCCAGATTGAAATATTGACACGGCAGAGGTTCAGCGTTGGAATGAAGCAGGGTTATGGGCGCGGGAGCAGGGTTATGGGCGCGGGCACAACGCAGAATATACGCGGTATTTAGGAAAACGTTTATGACAACGACGGTACAGACGTTGGATCCAGCCAAAGAGAAAGCGCGGCTGTCGCTGCAGGAAATCTGGCAAGTGGGTTGTCGGGATGAAGATCTGTCGAGCCACGATCGCGAGCATTTTGTAAAGCTGGCCCGCAACCGGTTTTATACGTTCCAAATGGGATTGCAGCATATCCTGTTGGTCGAGAAAGACGACAGCAAGCTGGAGCCACTGATGCGTGGATTGGTGACGGAGCTGTTTGAAGCGCCAGGTCTCGCAAAGCTGTGGTATGACTCGGAATTCTGCGAGGGCAAGTATGGCCGTCTGGTCAGTCGTCAGCTCAAACGCCGGGATATCAAGTCTCGGGTTGAGGCGTGGTTTCGGTGGCAAGCGCCTCAGGCGTAAGGAAGTCCTGCTTTGATCGCCTGGGTACCTTGAGGCCAATCACAACCAGTGCGGCCAGCAGGTACATGCCAAGGAAGACAATAAATGCGGGTTCGTAGCTACCGGTATAGTCGTACATCCAGCCAGCGAAGGGCACACCAATGACCTGGATCATGGCCATGGGGGGGCGCATGGCGCCCAGTACTCGACCGAAAGAAGCACGACCAAACACCGCACCAACGATGGCTCCCTGCATAGGCACCATGCCGCCCATACCGAAGCCAAAGAGGCAAGCGCCAGTCAGGAATAGCCAGTAGTTCTCAGAGAACATGAACAACTGACCGGCTACCTGGAAAGCAATACCCATCCAGAGTGCGTGGCGCACATCCCATCGGTCTACCAGTGCCCCGTAGATCAGCTTGCCCAATATACCGAAGCCGGCCGTCGCCGAGGCGATAAGAGACGCGGACACAAGGTCATAGCCCCGGTCGGTGAGCTTGGGCACCATGTGAATCAGGGTCGCGCTCTGGATGCAGAATAACAGGCCAATGATGACTACCACGATCCAGAAGTTAGGCACGCCAATAAACTCGCTGGTCTTGAGTGGCGGTTTGACGGGAGGCAAGCGGGTGCGTTCAGTCTCACCGTCTGGCAGCAGACCAATATCTTCCGGACTGGAAATGACAAAGCGGTAGACGATAGGTACCACAATCACCAGGGTGATTACCCCGTAGGCCATAAACCCCTCACGCCAGCCAAAGGTGCCAATGAGCCAGGCACTGGTGGCCGGCATGATCACACCAGAGGCTGATATGCCCGTTGCAGCGATGCCAAGTGCGGTGCCGCGCTTCAGTACAAACCAGTTGCTGACCAGTTTGGCCGTGGCAAGTTGCCCCATGGCGCCGGCACCAAAACCAATAAAGAGGCCCAGTACCAGGTAAAACTGAATCGCCGTGTTGACAAAACCAAGCAGCAAAAAGCCCGCGCCCATGGAGCAGGCACCCACCATGATGATGTTCTTCAGGGGAAATTTGTCGAGCGCTCGCCCAATAAACGGTGCCAGCACTGCGCCGACGACCTGGGTGACGGTAATGCCGATGGATACACCCAGACGTGAATCGCCAAATTCTGTCGCAATCGCCTTAAAGAACACGCCGTAGGAATAGAAGAAGAACCCAACAGCAATAAAATCGACAAAAAATGCCACAGCGACCATGCGCCAGCCGACAAAAGAGAATCGGTGGGTGTTCAATTTTTGCTGCCTGTTACCGGGAAGGCGCGCATTGTAGCTTGGCTGATGTTGCAGTGCGATTAAACTTTTTGGGCCGAACACGGAGCTAACAGGTATGAACACAAAATACCTCTCAGTAATAGTGACTGCCCTGGCGTTGAACAGTGCCAGTTTTGCCCACGCTAACGATATGACCACGGCCATGACGGAATTCGATCAGCGCCACTATGCGGCGGCGCGGCCGATCCTTGAACGCCTGCAGGCTGAGCGTGGGGATGAACCCCTGGTCCTGTTCCGTCTTGCAGTCAGCAAGTTTCGCACGGATGACCTGGACTCGGCTGATGACACGTTGGCTGAACTGCTGGCTGCTGCGCCGGACAGCGCTGATGCATACTACCTGAAAGGTATTGTTGAAATTACACGGCTCAATGAAGTCAGCATGTTTCGCAAGGTCAACGTGGCCAAAGCGGCTGTGGCTGCCTGGGAAAAAGCCGCAGAACTGGATCCATCGCATGTGCCTGCGCTCTACGCCATGTTCAGCTTTTATGCCAATGCGCCAGGGTTTGCCGGGGGAGACAAAGAGCGTGCTGCGACGCTGGTGAAACAGATTGAGGCGCACAGCAAGAGTTATGCAGAAATGGCACGAGCAATTCTCGCTTTGCAGGACAAAGAAGACGTACTCGCCGCGTCACATCTCCAGCGCGCCATTGAACTTGAACCCGATGCAGCATCACCACATTTTGCGCTGGCGCAACACTACATGCAGCTTGAAGACTATCCCGCTGCGGTTGCCGCACTGAAGGCGTTTGAGGCAGCACCCAAACAGTGGGATGACCCGGATCAGTCGACTACCCTGTATTTTCTGGGTGCAGCGTACAAAGGGGCAGGAGATGTTGAAGCGGCCAGGCAAAGCCTGTTGGCGGCATTGTCGAGCGAACCGAACAAGCGGATCAGGGATCTCGCCGAGAAAGCCCTTAAGAGCCTTCCCGACGCGACCTGAATCGGCTGTCTGACAGGTGGCTTAGAGAGTGGTGTCTGCCGCCAACCTGACCAGCATCTTACCCTCGTTGGCACCGTCAAACAGGCCAATAAATGCATTGGCTGCGTTCTCGATACCTTCAAAGATGGTCTCGTGGTACTTGAGATCGCCCGAGGTAATCCAGCCGCCCATGTCCTTGCGGAACTGCCCTTCAAGGTTGCTGAACGCAGACACGGTAAAGCCCTTGAGAGACACAAACTTGTAGATAGTTTCGGACAGATTCCGTGGGCCGGGGGTGACGTTGTTGCCGTCACTGTCGTTGTAGCTCGCGATCATGCCGCAGATGGGGATTCTGCCATACGGTCGCATGTGGGTGAGCGCGGCTTCAAGCTGTGGGCCGCCTACATTCTCAAAGTAAATATCAATTCCCTTTGGGGCACCTTTGCGCAACTC
>CAYGNA010000306.1:0-5346 GCA_964351065.1 uncultured Pseudomonadales bacterium | reverse complement strand
GTTTGGAGTTATGTATGCCGTCCCCTAATGAATTTGTCGTTCAGGATTTAACCTTCTCCTATCCAGGAGCTGAGCAACCGCTCTTCGAGAATCTATCTGTCAGTTTTCTACCCGGCTTTACGGGTATCGTCGGTGCTAATGGTGCGGGTAAAAGCACGCTGCTTAAGCTGATTGCTGGCGAGCTTGCGCCCGATGCAGGCAGCCTCGGTGGCGCGCTGAATGCTGTGTATTGCGAACAGCGTACCGACACGCCGCCAGCGGTATTGCAGGATTTTTTTGAGGATTATTCCGGCGAGGCCCACCGGCTCCGTGAGCAGCTTGGTATTCATCTGGACTTTGCCCTGCGCTGGTCGACTCTCAGCCACGGCGAACGCAAACGCGCCCAGATTGCGACCGCCCTGTGGCAGGCACCAGAGGTGCTGGCCATTGATGAACCAACCAATCACATTGACGCCGTTGCGCGCCAGTTGCTGATTGATGCACTTTCGATGTTTCAGGGCATTGGTTTGATCGTCAGTCATGATCGGGCGATGCTGGATCAACTATGCCAGCGTTGCCTCTGGCTGGAACCGCCGGTTGGCACCCTGTACGCCGGGGGCTATTCGCTTGCCAGCCAGGCACGTGACGCCCACCTCGCAAGCGCAATTCATGAACGCCAGCAGGTGACGCGCGCCTATGCCCAGCTCCAGAAGGAAGCGGTGAAGCGGGGAGAGAAGGCATCACGCGCCAACCGGGAGCGATCAAAACGCAACATCTCGGCCAAAGACCATGATGCCAAGGATAAAATTAACCTCGCCAGAGCCTCCGGCAAAGACGGTCAGGCAGGGCGACTGCTCCGTCAACTTGATGGGCGCCTTGACCAGTTGAAGTCAGCAATGGACGCCAGCGCGGTACAAAAAACCTATGAGACCGGTATCTGGCTGCCGGGCTCAACATCACAGCGCGACCATGTACTGCTCGCACCCGCCGGTGATATCCAGGCCGGCGAACACAGACTCTCGTTCCCCGAACTGCGCGTTCGGCCAACAGACAGGATATCGATCACCGGCACAAACGGTAGCGGCAAGTCCACGCTCCTTCGTCACCTGCATCAATTCCTCAACATTGAGCCTGACAGGCTGATCGACATTCCACAGGAAATTGCACTTGAACAAAGCCAGAAACTCATTGAGGACACCCGGCAATTGCCAAAAGAGCAGTTGGGCCAGGTGATGGCCTTTGTAAGCCGGCTGGGTTCGAGACCCGGCAGGTTAATGGAAAGTGCGAGCCCGAGCCCTGGTGAGACGCGCAAGCTGATGCTTGCCCTTGGCATGCTGCGCGCGCCGCACCTGATCATCATGGACGAACCCACCAACCACATGGACCTGCCATCTATCGAGGCACTGGAGAATGCCCTGGCGAGCTGTCCCTGTGCGCTCATTCTGGTGAGCCACGACGAGAGGTTCCTGGATGGGATTACAGATACCGAGTGGCGCATTACGAGGGATTCAGAAAATTGCTGCGATCTTGTCACACAACCCCGACAACCGTCGCTTTGAAACATTGCCTCGCTGCGTAGAGATTTGATCGGCAGTGCAGGACAAGCGGGCGCCCGGGAGGCAGCCTCCAAACGCTTCTTGCAGCGTGCACGCCCCTCATGGCGTCGAAAAACTTTACAGTTACGCATTAAACTATTCCAGCTGCCAAAATATCCCTTTGTTTTTTAGGGCATTATTCTGATTGGCGTGGATATTGCTGAAAATTATCAAACATTACGCTACCAGCAAGAGGACAGGCAAATGATGCGGATCATTTTTGCGATCGCGGTGGGAATGATTGTTTTCCCGGCAGCGGCGCTTGAAATTTATGTCGACCAGGACAGTGTGTTCAAATACATCAACGCGAGCGGGAGCACCTCGGTGGGCACGCCGGCCGCTGACTGGTACACCAATGGGTTCGATGATTCATCATGGTATGAGGGGCCCGCACCGTTCTCCAGCGGACCCACCAGCGGAACCATAGGGGACTATGCAAATGCACCAAGCCCGTTTGACGGCGCTGCAGACCCCGTACCCAGCGCGTATACACCCTGGGCAGTGAGTTACGATCCCTACCTTCGCACGACGTTTACTCTGGCCGCGCAAACCAATCTGACCGTGTGGATGGCTGTGGACAACGGCATCAACAGCATGTACATCAACGGCACGCTGGCGACGGCAGGTGTTAACGCAGAGGGTGCAGCCTTTAGATGGGAGCACGTGTTCGACATCGACGCGTCGCACACCGTTGCTGGCGAGAACACGTTTGCGCTGCAGCTGGAGGATCACGGCGGCGCAACCGGCTTTGTCATGATGATTACCGGTGACGCGCCAGGAGAACAGACAACGTTTACGACAAACCCTCCTACAGCCGTGCCCGCTCCGGGTGGACTCGCACTGCTGGCGCTGTCCCTCTTTGGTATTGCAGGAATCCGCCGCAAGCGTACCTGACTCCAGAGCGCTCGCGTAACGTGAGTCAGGCCGGTGCAATCTGACAATTGAAAATCAGGGAGGGTGAAATTACTCAGTAATTTTCCCCACCATGATTTCGTTCCGCTGACGCCGAATTCGTTTACTGGCCCGGTTCTCCCCTACGGAGCGTGTATAATGCGCGCCCCAACCAGATCCGGATCAGCATGAGCGCCATTGTCAAAATCAAGCCAGGCCGCCACAAGCCCATTGTAAATCAGCACCCGTGGATCTTCTCCGGGGCTATCGGGTCAGTCAAGGGCAACCCGGGTCCAGGTGACATCGTGACCGTGGTAACCAGTGACGACAAATTTCTGGGGCGCGGGTACTGGAATGAAGCGTCGCAGATACAGGTTCGCCTGCTCACTTTCCGGGATGAAGCAACAGATCACGACTGGTGGACCCGCAAATTAAAGCAGGCGATTGATGCCCGCGCGCATATTGCCAAGACATCCAACGCCTATCGACTTGTTAATGGCGAGAATGACTTTATTCCAGGTCTGGTTGTCGACCGGTACGGCGACTGGATTGTATTGCAGGCCCTGACGCTGGGTATTGATGTTTGTAAGTGGCAAATCAGCGAGATCCTGAACGATCTGCTGTCGCCCAGGGGTCTTTTCGAGCGTAGCGACGTGGATGTGCGGGAGCGCGAGGGTCTGGAGCAGTCGAAAAGTGTCCTGATTGGGGAAGCGCCACCTGAACTCATAGAGATCAATGAAGGCCCTCGCATCCTGGTTGACGTACACAACGGCCACAAGACGGGTTTTTACCTCGACCAGCGCGTCAACCGCAGGATCGCACTGGAACTGGCAGAGCGCCAGGAAGCTGAATGCGCCTTACTTAACCTGTTCAGCTACACCGGCGGTTTTGCGCTCCACGCATTGCAGGCCAGCAACGTCCATGTGACTAACCTGGATGCCTCGGCAGACGCACTTGCCATCGCGCGCCAGAACGTTGAACTGAACGGCCACAGTGAAGACCGCGTCGACTATGTCCAGGCTGACGCATTTCAGTGGTTGAGAGAAGCTGTGCAACGCGGTGAGAAGTACGACATCGTGGTGCTGGATCCACCCAAATTTGCCCAGAACAAGAGGCAGGTGGAAGGTGCCTGCCGCGGCTACAAAGATCTCAATCTCAGCGCTTTTCGACTGGCCAAACCAGGCGGCTACGTCATGACCTATTCCTGTTCCGGCGCAATTTCGGCTGATCTCTTCCAGAAAGTGGTCTTTGGCGCCCTTGCCGACAGCGGCAGGCAAGGCCAGATTGTTCGCCACCTGGGGCCAGGTGAAGATCACCCTGTCGCCCTGACGTTTCCTGAAGGTGCCTACCTCAAAGGCCTCTTGATCAAGGTCATCTAAGATAGAGGGCTAATTGCCAGCGCCCTTGCTATAGTGCCGGTCGAGCATCCCGCTCACCGAGGTAAGAAAATGAGTGAAGAAGAAGATCGGGCCCAAATGGAGAAATACGGCATTACCGCTGAACCGAAGATGGTCTATAGTTTTCAGGCTCACAAGTATCAGTACCTTAAAGATGCGGTGAAGTATGCGGAGCTTACGCTCAAGACCGGCACCGTCGAACCGCACAGCTAGTCTTACGCAATAATTTACGAAACGAAAAGCCGCCAGGACAGTCATGGCAAAATCAAAAAAACCAACGGGGTCACTGAGGGACCAGCTCCTGCAGGCAGGACTGGTCACCAGCAAACAGGCAAAGAAGGCTGAAAAAGCCGCCCAACGACAGGACCTCCGGATCAGGAAAGGCGTTGAAGTAGACGAGGATCGGCTGGCAGTTGAGCAGGCACGCCTTGCCAAACTTGAACGCGATCGGGAAATGAATGCTGAACTGAACCGCAAGGCCGAGGCAAAAGCCGTGCGTGCCCAGGTTCGCCAGCTGATCGCTTCCAATTCAAAGCGACAACAGGGTGATGTCGCCTACAACTTCACGGATGACAGCAAGGTCAAGAAGATCTATGTGTCAGCCGCCAACAAAAACGAGCTCAACAGGGGATTTTTGGCTATCGTCCGCGCGGATGATGGCTATGATCTTGTGCCTGAGCCCGTTGCCAAAAAGATCATGCAGCGACAGGCTGATGCAGTTGTCTATTTGTATGATCGCAGCGCCAACGAAGTAGACGAGGACGACCCCTACAAGGACTATCCGATCCCTGACGATCTGGAGTGGTAGGGAAGCAAATTCTCGTTTGGTATGGGGATCTCATCGGGTCAGAGGGGCGTGACGCCCCGTCTGCCCACAGAACCGTGCGTACGGGTCCGTACACGGCTCCTCATACCAATCGGATCCAAACATTAAGAGCAAACCAGTGGCGCAAACGAGCTGTCGAACGGATATATTGTCCGAGTTCAACAATGAACCAGCGAATGGGGTAGGCCCGTTCCACCGCAGGGCGGTGCGACAGGGCCCATCGCCGATCATTGGAGAACGTCGTGTGCGCAGCCAACCGACGAGGCACGCCGCGTTTCCTCAGCTTGTGATAGAGGTTGCGGCGGCTCTTTTGTTGGTCCACCAACCGGGCACGTAAGCGACGCCGGATATGCGCCTCGATCTTGCGAAGCTGGGCCGGGTACTCGGTCATGGCGTAATACGCCGACCAGCCCCGGTACCAGCGGTTGATTCGCGCCATCGTTGCAGCCAGCGTCAGATGTGTGCCGCGCGGCGTCAGTTCACGCACCCGTTGCAGGGCGCGCTTCAGGGATTTGGCGGAGATCGCCACATGGCCATCAACGATGGTCATGCCCAGGAAGCGAACACGCTCGGAGCGGGCAACCTGACTCTTGTCGCGATTCACCTCCAGTTGCAGCCGGGTCTCGATGAAGTGGCGGATGTTGTCCATCGCCCGCTC
>CAYGNA010000305.1:0-5376 GCA_964351065.1 uncultured Pseudomonadales bacterium | reverse complement strand
CTGGTGCTCTATCCAACTGAGCTACGGGCGCACAGCGAGGGCGTATTATCAGTGTGTTGCCGGGACCGGTCAACTTCAGATTCACTCTCTATCGTGTAATATCTTACTTTTCTTTGGGTTTTGGGCATGCCGCATATCATTGAACAGGGATTTGAACTGGCATTTTTTGGGATGGGAACAGTGTTTCTGTTCCTGACACTCCTTGTTTTGGCCACGATGGCCATGTCTTCCCTGGTTACCCGGTTCTCGCCGGTAGCACCCGTTCCGCCCGCGCCCCATGCCTTTGTCCCGCCAGCTACGCTCGCTGCCATCGGCGCTGCCGTGCGGCGCTACCGGGATGAACACCCACCTTCGTAGATTTGCTGTAGGTCATGTGATATCTATGATTTTGCTGAAAAAACAAGAGAAGTAAGCCCATGAGTGACATACCTGCAGCGAACTCCTCAAAACTAGGCATCACAGACGTTGTCTTGCGCGATGCACACCAGTCCCTGCTGGCAACCAGGATGCGCATTGATGACATGTTGCCTATCGCAGAGAAACTCGATCAGGTTGGCTTCTGGTCACTGGAAAGCTGGGGCGGCGCCACGTTTGATGCCTGCATTCGCTTCCTGGGCGAAGACCCCTGGGACCGCATTCGCGAGTTGAAGAAGGCCATGCCCAATACGCCTCAGCAGATGCTGTTCCGCGGCCAGAATATCCTCGGATACCGGCACTACGCGGATGACATCGTCGACAAGTTTGTCGAGCGAGCCGCAGTGAACGGCGTGGATGTCTTTCGGATCTTTGATGCCATGAACGACCCCCGCAATCTTGAAGCAGCAGTCAGGGCGGTCAAAAAGCAGGAAAAACATGCCCAGGGCACTTTGTCCTACACCGTGAGCCCCGTACACAACATTGATGGCTGGGTAGCCATGGGTGCGCAGCTTGAATCAATGGGTGCCGACTCGATAGCTATTAAAGATATGGCGGGTCTGCTGACCCCTTACATCGCGTTCGAACTGATTACCAGGCTCAAGCAGACGGTTGCGATCCCGATCCATATGCAGTGCCATGCCACTACCGGTATGTCCACGGCTACCTATCTCAAGGCAGTCGAGGCGGGGATAGACAATGTCGATACAGCCATCTCGAGCATGAGTATGACCTACGGTCACTCTCCCACCGAGTCGCTGGTGGCTATACTGCGCGATACACCGCGCGATACCGGGCTCGACATTGTTCTGCTTGAAGAAATTGCGGCCTATTTCCGTGAGGTCAGGAAAAAGTACAGCCGCTTTGAAGGCGCGCTGCGTGGTGTTGACTCGCGCATCCTGGTTGCACAGGTCCCAGGTGGAATGTTGACGAACCTCGAAAACCAGCTCCGGGAGCAGAATGCCACCGATCGGCTTGACGAAGTGCTGCTCGAAATTCCACGTGTGCGCGAAGACCTGGGATTTATCCCGCTGGTGACACCAACCTCGCAGATTGTTGGCACACAGGCTGTACTGAATGTCCTGACAGGCGAGCGTTACAAGAATGTCACCAAAGAAACCGAAGGCGTTCTTAAAGGCGAATATGGCGCAACACCTGCGCCCGTGAACGCTGAACTTCAACAGCGGGTGCTGGAAGGAGAAACGCCGATTACCTGCCGCCCTGCGGATAACCTCGAACCCGAGTTTGACCAGATCAAAAAAGAATTGCTGGGTCTGAAGGACGAAAAATCGCTGGTCTTTGGTGAGAACATTGACGACGACGTGTTGACCTATGCGCTCTTCCCACAGCCCGGCCTCAAGTTCCTGGCGAATCGCAACAACCCCGATGCCTTTGAACCCGCACCGGATGCTGCCCCTCAGACAGGCGTCCCGGCACAAAAAACAGCGGCGTCTGTGACGGTGCAGGGCGGCGCGGAGGCCTATACGGTCGAAGTGGACGGCCGCTCTTATGTGGTGCGAGTGTCTCCGGGTGGTGACGTCACGGCTGCAGTACCGGCTGCGCCTGCAGTTGAAACGACAGCTGGCGTCGGGATCAAGGCACCACTGGCGGGTAACGTGTTCAAGGTGGTCGTGAAAGAGGGCGACACGGTAGCCAGCGGCGATGTGGTGCTGATTCTGGAGGCCATGAAAATGGAAACGGAAATCCGTGCCAGCAGTCCCGGGCGGGTGACCGGTATTCGCGTCCATGAGGGTGATACCGTTTCGGCGGGTGACACGCTCGTGACGCTCAACTAGGCCGCGCATCATGGATCAATTGCTGGAACTCTGGCGAACCACGGGGTTGTACCAACTGCATCTCGACCAGGCGGCGATGATTGTCGTGGCGCTGGGTCTGCTTTACCTCGCGATCGTCAAAAAGTTTGAGCCGCTCTTGCTGGTCCCGATTGGGTTTGGTGGCCTGCTCAGCAATATCCCCGGCGTCGATATTGCGGTGGGTGAGGGTATCCTTCACCAGTTTTACGTGATTGGGGTCGAGACAGGCATGTTTCCCCTCCTGATTTTTATGGGGGTGGGTGCACTGACAGACTTTGGGCCGATGCTCGCCAATCCCAAGACGCTGTTCCTGGGTGCTGCGGCCCAGTTTGGCATTTTTGCCACGTTGTTGGGGGCAGTGGCGCTGACCAGCGTGGGGATCTTCGATTTCTCTATCCCAGAGGCGGCTGCCATTGGCATTATTGGTGGTGCCGACGGGCCTACGGCCATCTATGTCGCGGGGAAACTGGCGCCACATCTGCTGGGTGCCATTGCCGTGGCAGCTTATTCCTATATGGCGCTGGTGCCGCTGATACAGCCGCCAATCATGCGCCTGTTAACGACCGAGCGGGAACGCAAGATAGAGATGGTGCAGATGCGCGAGGTGTCGCGGCGGGAAAAAATCATCTTCCCGATTATGCTGCTGGTACTGGTGGGGCTTGCGGTGCCCAGTGCCGCGCCGCTACTCGGCATGTTTTGTTTTGGCAATCTGATGCGCGAGAGTGGTGTGGTGGATCGCCTCAGTGATACAACCCAAAATGCATTTATCAACATTGTGACTATTCTGCTGGGCCTGTCGGTTGGTTCCAAGCTGCGGGCAGAACAGTTCCTGGTGGTGGAAACCCTTGGCATCCTGCTGCTGGGCATGGTGGCGTTTTGTATTGGCACAGCCGCCGGTGTACTGATGGGCAAACTGCTGAACCTGGTGACCAGGAGTGAAATAAATCCGCTGATTGGTGCGGCGGGCGTATCTGCTGTACCCATGGCAGCAAGGGTGGCCAGCAAGGTTGGGCTTGAGGCAAATCCCCACAATTTTCTGTTAATGCATGCGATGGGGCCAAATGTCGCGGGTGTGATTGGCTCAGCCGTGGCCGCTGGCATATTGATTCAGTTTGCTGTCTCATAACGTTTTGAGAGCGGCCGCAATTGCTGGTACTGTTCCGGCAGGTCAATCAATTAGACCGATCAACCAAGACAATTGACCTTGTCCATAAAACAAGCCAATAAAGCTAGTCAATAAAGCTAGTCAATAAAACAAGACAATAAACGAGAGGGTATTACCATGAGTGTAGACGGCGACTGGAAAGTGACAATGAAATCTCCGATGGGTGAGCAGGCGGCCACGCTGTCGCTGGATACGTCGGGCGGGGCACTGGCTGGCAAACTGGTAGGTGCGCAGGGTACCCAGGAATTCAGTGGTGGTTCTGCTGATGGCAGTGCGCTCGCCTGGTCGATCAACCTGACCCAGCCCATGCCCATGCAATTGGACTTTAGTGCAACGGTAGATGGTGACAGCATCGCTGGCAACGTTAAGGCGGGAGCATTTGGCAGTTTCCCCTTTGACGGTTCGCGCGCCTGACAACTGACCCACGAACCACGCCACCATGTTGCTGTTTGTAACAGGTGCCAGCGGCTCGGGAAAAACCGCGGTGATTCCCGGGCTGCGCAAAAAGCTGCCCGCTTTTGAGATTCATGATTTTGATGAGCGGGGCGTGCCTGCAGAAGCAGATACAAAGTGGCGGCAGGAGCAGACCGAGTACTGGATCAACCGCGCGATAGAAAATCAGCGCATGGGCAAGGACACTGTGGTCTGCGGTGGGGCGGTGTATGGAGAGATTCTCGCCTGCCCCTCCATCCAGCAGATCGATCATCTTGGGGTTTGCCTGCTGGATTGTGATGACATCGTCAGGCTGGATCGGCTTCGGCAGTTTCGCAACGAAAACCCTGGTATGCAAATACTCTCCTGGGCCGCCTGGCTCAGGGTGCACGCAGTGGACCCCACCTGGTGCCCCGAGGTCATTACACAAAACAGCTATGCTTCAATGCAATGGGATAACTGGCTTGGTTGGGAGCGAGGCGACCCGCGCTGGCAGGAAGTGATCATAAATTCCAGCAGCAAGAAAATTGAGCAGATTACCGGTGAGGTTGCTCGCTGGATCGAGTTGCAGGTCAGCGCGTTTGACCAGGAGGCACCGGATCTGCCGCGGGTAACTGAGGATGAAATGCTGCGTGACGTGGATAGCTGACTATATACACGATACACGCTGAAATTAGCCCTGACATCAGCGCTTACAGAAAGAGGGTAGTTCCATGAGTCTCGAAATTGATGTGTTCTGGTCGTTCCGCAGTCCCTGGTCTTACCTGGCAACGCCGCGGTTGCGTGCCATGCAGGACGAATGGGACCTCAAGGTCAATTTTCGTCCTGTGTACCCAATCGCTATTCGGACGCCGGAGTTCTTCCTGAACAATCATCCGCTGTGGGGGCGCTACCTGATGCTGGATGTGCACCGCTGCGCTGAATTCCTGGGCCTGCCGTTTAAATGGCCTAACCCCGACCCAGTCGCGCAATACCGGGGTGATGACGGTCGACCTCGAACGGCCGAGGATCAACCCTACATTGCAAGATTAACCCGGCTCGGCGTGCTTGCCGCCGAACGTGGCCGGGGTATCGAATTTGCTGATGAAATTAGTGGGGCCATCTGGGCCGGACAGGAAAACTGGCATGAGGGTGATCACCTGGCTGCGGCCACTACTCGCGCCGGCCTGGACCTTGCTGAACTGGACGCGGCTGCCAATGCGGAAGCAGCGCGGCTGGAAGACGTCATTCAGGCTAACCAGGCGGCCCATGAGCAGGCAGGGCACTGGGGCGTGCCGACAATGGCGTTTCGTGGTGAACCGTTCTTTGGCCAGGATCGACTTGACGTGCTGATGTGGCGGCTAAAGCAGGAGGGCCTCACGCCCCGGCGCAATTCTTGACAGTGCTGGTGCATGTTTGTAGCGTATGCGCTCCTTCAATCCGGCACCTCTTTTCAATAATGGTGTCCTAACAAACGTTAAAAACCAATTGTTCCAAAGCAATCGTATTAACCAAAAAATTTCTAACCGAAAGAGAGACAGTGATGCAGGAATATCTTCAGTTCTACATTAA
>CAYGNA010000304.1:0-5382 GCA_964351065.1 uncultured Pseudomonadales bacterium | reverse complement strand
GGTGTGAGCCACCTTATCCATGTTGATGACCTTTACCGTGAACGTGTTCTGTACCAGGCCACCTGCGACTTCCTGGTAAAGTTGTCCACGGTTACGAATCACATCCAATTCCAGCGGTACCCGCGTCAGCAACATAAAGGAAAACAGGGAGATCATGGCCAGCACTGCAATGCCGTAACCTACGAGGCGGGGCCGCTTGAGCGTAAAGCCCAGGCCTGCCAGTTTGTTTTCTGTTGTGTAGGAAACGAGCCCTGGTGCATAACCCATTTTTTCCATGACCGAATCACAGGCATCAACACACAGCGCGCAGTTAATGCACTCATACTGCAGGCCATTCCGAATATCGATACCGGTCGGGCAGACCTGGACGCAGTATTGACAATCAATGCAGGCACCAAGCGACAACTCTGCAGGATCCCTGCCTTTTTTCCTGGGACCACGTGGCTCGCCGCGTGCGGCATCGTAAGAAACAATCAGCGTGTTTTTGTCGAACATCGCCGACTGGAACCGCGCATAGGGACACATGTATTTGCATACCTGCTCGCGCATCCAACCGGCATTGACGTAGGTCGCTGCGGAGAAGAAGAGGGTCCAGAATGCCGTGACTACCGGCAGTTCGAAGGCAAACGCGTCGACAAGCAATTCTCGTGCGCCGTAAAAATAACTGATAAATGTGGCGCCAGTCAGCACAGCGAAGCCGATCCACATGCCATGCTTGAGCGCCCGCTTGTAAATTTTCTCAAATGTCCAGGGTGCTTTATCCAGGCGAATGCGCTGATGACGCTCTCCCTCAGCAACCTGTTCTGCCCACATGAAGATTGCCGTCCAGACGGTTTGCGGGCAGGTATAACCACACCAGACACGCCCCATCAGGTTGGTGACAAAAAACAGCGAAAACGCTGAAATCATCAGCGCCCAGGCGAGCAGCCCAAAATCCTGTGGCCAAAACGTGAGCCAGAAGATATGAAACTTTCTTTCAGGGAGGTCAAACAGAATAGCGCCACGCCCATCAATCAGGATCCAGGGGCACAAAAAGTATCCGAGGAGAAGCGGCCAGCCGGTAAACAGCCGAAGGCGCTGATAGAAACCTTCAACCGAGCGTGTAAAGATCTTTTCCCGTTTCTCATACAGATTCAATACCGTTGAATCTGTATTATCAGCGAGTTCTATCTTCTCCAGTGGCTGGTCAGGGTGCCGCATTTTAAAGTCCGGGTGCGTTAGTTTGCTGCACTGAGACTCTTGACATAAGCAGCAACAATGCGAATTTTGTCTTCGCCAAGCGTTTCCTTGAATGCCGGCATCATGGCATTGCGGCCATTGCGGATGGTGTATTCAATACGTGCTCGCGAATTACCATAAAGCCAGATTTCGTTGGTCAGATTGGGCGCTCCAAATAGTTGATTGCCTTTGCCGTCAGGACCGTGGCAGACAGCGCAGTAGATCTGAAAGTGCGTTGCGCCTTTTGCTGCCTGGGCCTCGTCAACTTCACGCCCAGCCAACTGCATGACGTAGGTCGCGGCCTCACTGACGCCTTCATCACCCAATATCGCCTGGAAGGGTGTCATCAAACCATTTCGACCATAGGTGAGTGTTGTCTGGATAGTCTCACCGCTACCGCCATACATCCACTCTTCATCTGTCAGGTTGGGAAATCCAAAACTGCCCATACCGGTCGCGCCATGGCATACCGCACAGTTGGTAGAAAAGAGTCGACGACCAATTTTCAGCACTTCCGGATTGGCAGACATCTCGTCAATCGGGATATCAGCGTACTGCGCAAAAATAGGGCTGTACTTTTCATCGGCCAAGGCCTGTTCGTGTTCCAGCTCACCGATCACCGTCCAGCCACCGAGGCCTTTAAAATTTCCAAGGCCGGGATAATAAATGAGATAACCTATCGCAAAAACGATGCTGAAGATAAACGCCCAATACCACCATGCGGGCAAGGGATTGTCGTATTCCTCAATGCCATCATAAGAGTGGCCCGTGGTTTCGCCAGGCCGGTTTACGCTCTTGTTCATCTGCAACAGCAGAAAGAAGAAAGCAATGGAGCCCAGGGTGCCAAAAATGACAAACCAGCTAACAATACTACTCATGCTTGATTACTCGGCTTGTTTGTTACGTCGTCATCGAACGGAAGTTGCCCCGCTCGCTCAAAATCCTCGCGGCGGGATGGGCTGTACGCCCAGTAAACCACTGCAAGAAAGGCCACCATACAAAAGACGGTGCCTATACCACGGAGATCGTTAATATCCACTGCGACTACCTCCTCGCCTTGATGAGCGTACCCAACTGCTGCAGGTAGGCAATCAGCGCGTCTACTTCCTTTTTACCCTCAAGCCCGTTGGTCGCACTGGCAATCTGCTCGTCGGTATAGGGCACACCGAGTGTCTGCAGGGCAGATAGCTTTTGTGCTGTGGCTGAAGTATCCAGTTCAGTATCAAAAAGCCAGGGGAAATTCGGCATATTTGATTCCGGCACAACGGAACGTGGGTCAAAGAGGTGAGCGCGATGCCAGTCGTCACTATACAGTCCACCAACGCGCGCCAGATCAGGGCCGGTACGCTTGGACCCCCAGAGGAATGGATGGTTATAAACCAGTTCACCGGCAACGGTGTAGTGGCCATACCGCTCAACCTCTGCTCGCAGTGGCCGGATCATTTGGGAATGGCACACGTTACAGCCTTCACGGACATAAATGTCCCGTCCTTCAAGCTGGAGAGGGGTGAGTGGCTTTAGACCTTCCATCGGTTCGGTTACCACGTCCTGGGTCATCAGCGGAATGATCTCCACCGCGCCACCAAAACTCACCCCAATTAAAATGAGGACCAGCATCACGCCAAGGTTTCGTTCGATAAAGTCGTTCACGAGGTCGCCTCCGCAGTTGCCAATTCACCGGTCGACTGGGTTGCCCCACGCGCCGTCATCCATACGTTGTAGGCCATGATCAGCATGCCTACAAAGAAGATCGAGCCGCCAATAAACCTCACCACATAACCCGGAAAGCTCGCTTCCACAGCTTCAACAAAACTGTAGGTCAGCGTGCCGTCATCATTTACCGCACGCCACATCAGGCCCTGCATCAGGCCATTGACCCACATTGATGCGATGTAGAGCACGGTACCAATCGTTGAAAGCCAGAAATGCACGTCAATCAGCTTTTCGCTGTACATTTCACCCTGCTTGCGACCGAACATGATCGGGATCAGGTGATACATGGCACCCATGGAAATCATGGCAACCCAGCCCAGGGCTCCAGAGTGAACGTGACCAATGGTCCAGTCGGTGTAGTGCGACAGCGAGTTAACCGATTTGATGGACATCATTGGCCCTTCAAAGGTCGACATACCGTAGAAAGACAGGGACACAATCAGGAACTTGAGAATGGGATCAGTACGCAATTTGTCCCAGGCGCCTGACAGGGTCATGATGCCGTTGATCATGCCGCCCCAGGACGGCGCCAGCAGTATCAGTGACATGACCATGCCGAGGCTTTGTGCCCATTCAGGCAGCGCCGTGTAGTGAAGGTGGTGCGGACCGGCCCACACGTAAACCGCAATTAACGCCCAGAAATGCACAACCGACAAGCGATAGGAGTAAACCGGCCGACCCGCTTGCTTGGGCACAAAGTAGTACATCATCCCGAGAAAACCTGCAGTCAGGAAAAAGCCCACTGCGTTATGGCCGTACCACCACTGCACCATGGCATCAATAGCGCCAGCGTAGACAGAGTAGGATTTCGTCGGCCCAACGGGTATGGCCAGACTGTTAAATATGTGCAGGATCGCAACTGCGACAATAAACGCGGAGAAAAACCAGTTCGCAACATAAATATGTTTCGTCTTGCGTTTTACGATAGTGCCAAAAAAAACAATCGCATACGCAACCCAAACGAGCGTAATCAGGATATCAATAGGCCATTCCAACTCGGCGTATTCTTTTCCCGTGGTGATACCAAGCGGCAGGGTGATTGCTGCAAGCACAATCACCAGTTGCCAACCCCAGAACACAAACGCAGCGAGCCCATCAGATATCAAACGCGCCTGACAGGTACGCTGCACGACATAGAGAGAGGTCGCCATCAGCGCGCAACCGCCAAAGGCAAAAATCACGGCATTGGTGTGGAGTGGCCGCAATCGTCCAAAATGAAACCAGGGCAAACCCGGGTTCAGTTCAGGCCAGGCCATTTGGGCAGCCAACACTACGCCCACAAGCATACCAACAACGCCCCACACGATTGTCATGATGGAGAATTGCCGTACGACACGGTAATTGTATTCAGGGTGATCCGACATCGGCAGTCCTACTTCCTTGATCTTGCTCTGGTTGATCTTGCTATGGATGATCTTGCTATGGCTACTATTGCTTTGGTTACTCTTGCAATTTACTACGGTTCATCTTGCTCTTGCCTTGACTCGAGCCTGACTCGAGCCTGACTCGAAAGCGCTGGTCTTGAATGGTAGGGAGCGATCCCCAAAGCGGCATTGATCCAAATCATATAAACTCCAAAACCGAACGCGACTCAGACAAGATATCACTCAAAATTCATGCGGCAGATCATCAATTTTTTCTGGCTTCTCTGCACTCTCAGGCAGGGCCCGGACCAGTTACCTGGTAGCAGCTTTGTACTTGGCATCTGCCTTGCCAGTTACTGCGTAGCGGCGATCGTTACACTGGCAGGCACTGGCCAGGGCCTCAGTGTTGTCCAGGTGCTGGTCTCCATCACTGCAGGCATTGTAGTCACCGTGGCCATGGTCGCTGGATTGCTGGCACTGATGGGGCTTTTGTCAAGGCTAACGCAGACGATGGGCGCAATGTTTGGCGCGAATACGGCTATGCTACTCGTTTCGCTGCCATTTAACATCCTGCGTCCTTCGGTCATGGAAACACCACTGCAGATTTTCATAGACCTGGTAATTCTAGGCACTTTTGCCTGGTGGCTCACGATCGCCGGTTTTATCGCACACCGTGCAGCCAACATCAGCCTGATCCAGGGAATGGCATTTGCGCTTGCAACAGAATTGCTGTCGCTAATGGTCAACGGCTACATGATGTCCCTTACCGCCTGAATAGCGCACCGGCTGCCCCACCAACAGGGAGATTCCAAACAAACATGCACGTCCATATCCTGGGTATCTGCGGCACCTTGATGGGGAGTATCGCCCTCCTCGCCCGTGAACTCGGCCACGAGGTCAGCGGCAGCGACGAAAATGTCTACCCGCCGATGAGCACACAACTGGCCGCTGCGGGCATTCATCTCTCAACAGGCTATCTGCCGGAAAACATTCCTGTCGATGCTGATCTCGTGATGATCGGGAATGCCGGTCTGCCGCGCGGCAATGCTGCTGTCGAGTATGTGCTGGACAAGGGACTGGCATACAC
>CAYGNA010000303.1:0-5398 GCA_964351065.1 uncultured Pseudomonadales bacterium | reverse complement strand
GGAAGATAATAGTGTATTGGCCAGTCTTTGCGCCGGCCAGGGCCTCATGAGGCGAGATCCACACCGAGTCGACAGACTCTTTGCCATCGTGAATGGCGAGGTGATCCGCGGGGGCAACCGCGAGATAGAATAGGGTATCGAAGCGCTTTGGCATCATCTCGGGCGTTATCCAGTGGGCAAACTTGACCAGCGTATCGCAGGCCAGCACAAGGTCTTCTTTGACAAGGAACTCCTTGATGGAAACCTCACCGTTATTCAGCGGATCACGGTAGTGCTCGAGTTTTTGCAAACGTTCACCGCTGACCAGGTTTGTGCTGCCGCGCTCGCGTGCCAGCAGGATGCCGCATTCTTCGAATGCCTCGCGTATAGCGCCGACCATCATCGAGAGTGTGGTGTCATCGGCATCGCTCGCGCCTTCACAGTACGCCCGTACGTCGAAATCGCCGTCGTCTACCTTACCGCCCGGGAATACCAGCGCTCCTGATGCAAAGTCTATCTGGTGATGCCGAACCACCATAAAGACCTCGAGCCCCGCTGGTCCGTCGCGCAACATGAGAATGGTCGCTGCTGGTACGGTCGTCACTGGTGTTGTAGTTGTTGTAGATGCTGGATCCGCCAAAATTTCCCCTCTTGATTGCTCCCGCGCATTGATAATACACGATGGTGGCGTTAGTGCCATCGCGCTCACTTTACCTTGGCTTGTGGTCCGTGATAGAAGATTGTGGGATCGCATGGGCTGGCGTTGGATTCGGATTGAGGGAGACAGGATGAAAGATTTTAAAGGGAAGGTTGCTGTTGTCACTGGGGCGGCAAGCGGCATAGGCCGTGCAATCGCGGAGCACTGCCTGGCAGAGGGCATGCACGTGGTGATGGCAGATATCCAGGAAGATGCGCTGGCCAACACCGCACGGGAACTGCAGGCGAGCGGAGCCAACAGCATCCTGCCGGTAAAAACGGACGTGGCGATACTCGAGGAAATTGAGCAGTTGGCAGAGCGTGCCTATGCTGAGTTTGGTGCTGTTCACCTGCTGTTCAACAACGCAGGGGTTGGCGGCGGGGGTAATGCCTGGCAGGCGACTCAAAAAGACTGGGACTGGGTGTTGGGGGTCAATCTGTGGAGTGTCATCCATGGCGTGCGGACCTTTGTCCCGCGCATGATTGAGCAGGATACCGAGTGCCATATTGTCAACACCGCGTCTGTTGCCGGTTTGCTCGGCGGCACCACCAATGCCTGTTACGCAGTGACGAAACACGGCGTGGTGGCGCTGACTGAAAATCTCTATAGGGACCTTGAGCAGGAGGGGACCAAAATCCGCTGCTCGGTGCTGTGTCCGGGATTTGTGAATACCAACATCTTTGACAGTGGACGCAATCGGCCTGACCATCTTGCCAACGAGGCAGCACCAGCAGCAATTACACCCGAGATGCAGGCCCGCATCGATATGTTCCGCGCGGTATTGAAAGAAGGCATGCAGCCCCCGCAACTGGCGAAGATTGTCTTTGATGGTATTCGCAACGAGCGCCTGTATGTCCTGACCCATGAACATTTTGGCGACATGATCAAGCGGCGCGCCGATAATATTGCGACGGGTGTGAATCCGGTGTTTGAGGGGCTGGGAGGCGCACGATGATGACCGCGCACAAGGTCGGTGTTACACAGATCATCTGCCTTTTCGTAAAGCCGTCATGCCGGGAAAGACTGAACACACAGGTAACTGCGGCTTTCGGGTTCCTGTGAGCCAGTTGAAGCGAGGTTCAGGTGGGTCCCGGCACAGCATGCCGCTGTTTCGGATTTTTGGTATTGAGGTGCGCCTCGATCTATCCGTTGTCATTATTTTTGGTTTGATTGTGTACAGCCTGGGCAGTGGCATTTTTTTGGCGTGGCACCCGGATTGGAGCGCCTTGCTGGTGTGGAGTACAGCGGTCACTGCAGGCATCCTGTTTTTTGTGTCTCTGCTCGCTCACGAACTGGCACACTCAGTGGTGGCGCAACACTACAATATTCCGGTACCACGCATCACACTGTTCCTGTTTGGTGGTATGGCGGAAACCGCGCGCGAGCCGGATACCGCAAAAGTGGAGTTCCTGATTGCGGTAGCAGGACCCATGATGAGCCTGGCAATCAGTATCGCCTGCTCGACCTTGGCCGTCATAAATGTTGATGATGCCGGGTTGTTGGCTCGGCTTGGTGCAGGTGACGCCGAGGCATTGTCGACGTTGGGCCCGGTGTCGACAGCCCTGGTATGGCTCGGCTCAATCAATATGATTCTCGCAATTTTTAACATGATTCCCGGTTTTCCCATGGACGGTGGGCGAGTGTTTCGCGCACTGATCTGGGCGGTGACAGG
The DNA here is from genome assembly GCA_964351065.1 of uncultured Pseudomonadales bacterium. Lineage (GTDB taxonomy): Bacteria > Pseudomonadota > Gammaproteobacteria > Pseudomonadales > Azotimanducaceae > JANQJA01. The sequence goes on along the minus strand of CAYGNA010000303.1, from coordinate 3,050 downwards.
CGATCATTTGATGGCAACCCGATGGGCGACCAACGTTGGCAGGCTGTTTGGCTGGTCACTGATGGCGCTTGGCGTGACAAGTCTGTTTGGTGGCAGTGGACTCTCTGGTGTGTGGTACATCCTGATTGGCTGGTTTATCGCCAATCTCGCCCAGATGAGCTACACCCAGTTGCTGACGGCCAAAGCCCTGGCTGGGTTTCGAGTAGTAGACCTGATGGAAGACAGGTTTGAGACCATCGACGCAGATATGCTGATCACCACTTTTGTTGATGATTGCCTGCTCAGAAGTGTGCAGCCGGTGTGGCCGGTTGCCGAGGCTGATCAACTGGTGGGTTTTGTGTCTTTGCCTGAGGTGATAGGTGTTCCTGCTTCTGATCGCGACGGGTTGCGGGTGCGCGATTTGATGAAAGCGGTGGCGGATGTACCGATGCTCGAGGCGAACACCAGCGCCGAGGCCGCTATTGAACTGCTTGGTGGCGCCACAATCGAGCCGGTACCGGTGATGCGTTCTGGCAAACTTGTCGGATTTATCCAACGGGGTGACATAGTGCGATGGCTTGCCCTGCACGAATTTGGTCAACATTAGAATGGCAGCTGATCAATGTACGACATTGTTGTAATTGGTGGTGGCATTGCAGGGATGTCGGCGGCAGCAGAGTTGGCGCTGGATGCCAACGTGTTGCTGCTGGAGATGGAATCGGCTCCTGGTTATCACGCCACCGGGCGGTCAGCCGCATATTTTGCACCAGCCTATGGCAATGCGACCGTCCGAAATCTGACGGCGCTAAGTGAGGCGTTTTTCCGTGATCCTCCACCGGGCTTTACCAGTGTCCCCCTGCTGCGTGACCGCGTTTCGCTGTTTGTCGGGACTGCCGGCCAGCAGGCATCTGTTGCATCGATGCAGGCAGAGAATTCCGGCTTGCTTGCGTTGGATAGCCAGGCTGCCTGTGAACTTGTGCCTGCGCTTAAGCCTGAAGCGCTTGCTGCTGCACTGCTTGATGGCGATGGAGGTGATCTCGATGTTGATGCGATCCTGCAGGGATTCAGACGTCTGTTGCGCTTCCGCGGTGGTGAAGTTGTCACCAGCGCACGGGTCGAGCGTTTGTCCTCACGTGGCGGCGCGTGGAAGATCCATTCAGGCGAGCGAGTTTTTGAAGCGGGCATTGTGGTCAATGCAGCAGGCGCCTGGGCAGATCAGGTTAGCCGACTGGCAGGGCTTGCCCCGCTTGGTCTTGTACCAAAGCGAAGAACCGCGTTGTTGATTGACGCACCTGCTGGCCTGAATATCCAGGAATGGCCGCTCGTCATCGACATTGACGAGCAGTTTTACTTCAAGCCAGATGCCGGACAACTGCTAATATCTCCGGCAGATGAAACGCCATCGGAACCCTGCGATGCGCAGCCGAGGGAGCTGGACATTGCGCTTGCTGTTGACCGGGTTTGTGAAGTTGCGGCAATCGACGTGCGACGGGTAAATCATAGTTGGGCAGGACTGCGCACCTTCGCGCCTGACAAGACGTTTGTGGTTGGGTTCGACGCCAGAGCAGCCGGGTTTTTCTGGCTGGCAGGGCAGGGTGGCTATGGCGTGCAAAGCTCGCCCGGGATGGCGCAATTGACACGGCTACTGATCACGAACGCCAGTGTCCCGTCGGGTTATGAAGGCATCAGGCACAGCATCGATGCAGTAGCACCTGACCGATTTTTTGCCTGACGCCTGTCCCTTTGTCAGGCAGGCGGTGCGAATTCACACCACGACCTTTATACCGTCCAGGTGCCGGAGGGATGGCATGATCATAAACATCAGCTGGTACCAGTTGCTCATCGCCTTTCTGCCGGTGCTGCCGGTGGTCTGGATACTGTTTCACTGGGAACTGAACTGGCGCCAGGCAGTCTACGCACTGGCTCGCATGCTCGCGCAGTTGATGTTGATTGGGTATGTGTTGGTCTTTGTTTTTGCGGCCGATGATGCGCTGCTGATCATGGGCATTCTGGGCGTGATGGTTGTCATTGCCAGCTGGATCAGTACGGGGTCGGTGCCAGGGCTGCGACGTCGGCTGTATCCCTACGTGTTGCTTTCGCTCCTGGTTAGCTGTGGAATTATGATTGTTCTGGTGACGCAGGGCGTGCTGGGTACGAAGCCCTGGTATGAACCACACGTACTACTGCCGCTGTCGGGTATGATTTTTGCGAATTCCATGAATAGTGTCAGCATTGCGGCGGAGCGGCTGGTTGCTGAGCTTGAAAATGGTCACGCGTACGCCGTGGCCCGGGGCAAAGCGTTGCAGGCAGCCCTGATACCCGTGATCAATGGTCTTTTTGCCGTTGGGCTCGTGTCACTGCCGGGCATGATGACCGGCCAGATACTCTCGGGCATCTCGCCGCTCATTGCAGCACAATACCAGATCGTTGTGATGTGTATGATGTTCGCTGCAACAGGATTGTCATCGGCCGGATTCCTGGTTCTGGCATGTGGCAGCTTTGAGCAGTCAGCGCGCTGACCTGAAGGCGGCGATTTAGTCGGCGGCGGTCGCATTCTTCCGGTTGCGTTCAGCCAGAACCTCCCGCACTTCACCATGTTCTTTCTCATTGAAGGCAAATCGCATGAACATGGTTGCACCGACCACGTAGCAGGCGGCCGGCAAGAGTGCAAACAGGGCTCGCATGGTGACCTGCACCGCATCGCTCTGTTCCACGTTGGGTTCAAAGCCCGATAGCTGCAGTGCAAACCCGGTCACCACTGCTGTGACCGACCCGGCGCTTTTGCGGACGAAGTTCCAGACAGCGTAGTAAGTACCTTCCTTGCGTTCCCCGGTCAGGTATTCATCGTAGTCGATGACATCTGCCTGTACTGAAGGGGCGACAACGGCACCACAGCCACTGGCGAATCCCAGCATAAACGCAAGTGTCCAGATGAGAGTGGGGCTGTTGAGGGCAAAAAAGAAGCCGAAAAACGTCAGCGCGTTCAGCCACATGGCGAACGCCCACAGTTTTTTCTTGCCAAAAATCCGTGCCAGGCGAATCCATATGGGGGTAAACACAAACTGGGGAAT
>CAYGNA010000302.1:0-5403 GCA_964351065.1 uncultured Pseudomonadales bacterium | reverse complement strand
CTGCTGTGAAAGCTGCTGTGAAAGCTACTGTGTAAGCGTATGTGTTTGCGTATGTTGTAACGACAATTTTTGAGAGCTCTGTCAGGCGGCAAGTGTACCGCTTTGTATTGTTCGGCGCAGTGTCAGATGGTGCAAAAGTGATCAATTGGGTCCTTCCAAATTCAACTCAACGATATATCCGTGCAATTCATCGCAACCATCGAAACCTTTTTGTGAGTTCTCGCGTCTACCCTTATGTAACCCAGCGTTACACCCACATTGAGAGAGGAGAGTGACTCATGAAAAAGATTTTTATAGCAAGCGCAATGGTAGCCAGTCTGTTTGGCGCGAGTATGGCAAGTGCTGCAGTCGCAGATCACAAGATCAGCGTGCAGTATTCCAAGGAGGAGTTGCAGTCAGCAGTTGGTCGCGCGGAAATACAGCACCGCATTGAAACAGCCGCAAGACAGGCGTGTGGACCAACCCAGCTACGCAAAGCAGGTTCGGTGCGACTGGTGCAGCAAAACCTTGAGTGTATTGAAGGTGTTGTAGATGAGCTCGTCGGCAAGATTGGCGACGGCAGGCTGGCTTCCAACAGCTAACGCTTTTGTAGCAAGCGTTTTCAGGAGCGACCCGGATACCCACCGGGTCACCTTCGCGTCGCCGGGGTTCCCCATTACCTCGGCGGCGCGTTTTTTTGCCTGCTTACCTTTATTTAGACTGATGTACCGTCGAAAAATGTGAATAATGGCAGCTGGTTCAGGCGGAATCCGGATCATGCTGAAGCTGGCAGAAAAATGGTACGACAGGAAAAAGATCAGTGATGACATCACGCTGATATTTGAACCGCACGTGCATCCCTACCTACGCTGTAATATCTGGCATATTCGTGGTCGCGACAGTGACATGTTGATTGATACCGGCCTTGGGGTCAGTTCGCTCAAGGACGCGATTGCCGACCTGATCGACAAACCTCTGACCGCCGTGGCAACACATATCCACTACGACCATGTGGGTTGCCTGCACGAGTTTGATGAGCGTGTGCTGCATGCTGTTGAAGCGCCATTGATGACAGACTACAAACTGTTTTCTTTCCTGCGTATGAATGATCTCTTTGACGATTACCAGACCCATGGCGACACCAGCGGTTATGACGAATACCTGATTAATGCCAAGCCTTTTGAAGGTTTTGAGGTTGACGATTACCGCGTGACCTCAACCACGATCACCCGAACAGTTGAAGAAGGTGATGTGATCGACCTGGGTAACAAGGCCTTTGAGGTGCTGCACCTGCCGGGTCACTCACCCGGCAGTATTGGCCTGTGGGACGCATCCACTGGTACGCTGTTTTCAGGTGATGCACTTTATGACGGTACGCTGCTTGATGAACTGCCCGCGTCCGACATCCCCGACTACATTCACACCATGAAGCGGCTCAGGGCGCTGCCCGTTGAGGTGGTCCATGGCGGGCATGAACCCAGTTTTGATCGTGCGCGAATGATTGAACTGGTTGACCAGTACCTTGCGTGGCGCGAATCTGCCTGACCGCTTCAGTCCAGATTAAATGGTTTGTCTTTTCTGATGGTCTGGGCGTTGGGGTCGGCGCCTGCCGCTCTTAATGCCTTTTGTTCGTTAGACTGCTGGATCAGCAGTCTTAACCCGGCGTCAATCAGTCGGTCGCGATCTGTTGTAGCGGTGACCTCCATGGCGCGTGTGATCAGTTCGTCACTTCGTGGTGTTGGTGCTGGCCTCTGGTAGCGTCTCAGCAGGTCGACGAAAGTAATTGAGAATGCACCGGACACCATTGCCGTCAGCACAATTGTGAGGGTGGTCCCGATCCCATCCATGACGCGATTGAGAATGCCAAACAAAAGGGCTGCGAGCAGGGTCGCCCCAAATACCGCAACCATCCTGATTGTGGCTTCATTGATTTTTGTACCCTTTTCTTGTGGCTCATTCATCTTCCTGACCTCCTGTTGATGCCGCAGGGCGAATAGGCCAATAATGTGCTTTCAAACTCGATGGAACAAGTTGCATGTCAGAACAACGACCACCACAGGGCTGGGATGATCGGTATGCCAGCGATGAATACCTGTTTGGCACCGAGCCCAACGACTTCCTGAAAGCGTCGGTAGCGAAACTGCCGCAGGGTCGTATCCTCTGCCTTGCAGACGGGGAAGGCAGGAATGGCGTGTTCCTGGCGGAACAGGGATATGACGTCACCTCAATTGATGGTTCGGCGGTGGGCCTCGCCAAGGCGCGGGGTCTGGCTGCGCGGCGCGGCGTGACGATCACCACCCATCAGGCTGATCTCTTTGAATATGACCCGGGCGAGGCTTGCTGGGATGGCATTGTGATCATCTTTTTTCATATGCCGCCCGAGAAGCGCAAGCAGGTGCATGCGGCAGTTGAGCGCGCGCTGCGGCCTGGCGGTGTGCTGGTGCATGAGGCCTATACGCCAAAGCAGTTGGAATTTCGTACGGGTGGGCCACCGGTTGCTGAATTGTTGCAAACAGTTGCTATTCTCACGGGCGACTTCCCCGGCCTCGTACTCGATCATGCGGCGGAACTTGAACGTGACGTGGTTGAAGGCAAGGGGCACTTTGGACGCGCGTCAGTTGTTCAGCTGATTGCACACAAACCTGAGTAGCATGGTTATCTACTCACCAGACAACTCGTACAGGACGGAATCATGACCGGTAACTATATTCATCATGGCGTCATGTTTTCCTACTATTCTGCCAAGACACGGGCCTGTCTTTCGTACAAGCGTATCCCGTTTGTTGAGCAGTACCAGGCGACTGATCTCTCTGGCCGCATTCGCCAGACCACCAACAAGGTCATGATCCCGGTGCTGGAAACACCCGAGGGTGAGATCCTGCAGGATACAACCGTGATCATCGACGCACTGGAGGCGCGCCATCCAGCACGGCCTGTCTTTCCAGAGGACCCTGTGCTGATGCTGGTCACCCGGCTGGTTGAATTCACCATTGATGAACTCTGGGTGACCACGGCGATGAATGCGCGCTGGAACGATCCGGTGTCAAAACAGTTTGCAATCTCGGAGTTTGGTCGCGGCATTGGCGGCAGTATGGGGCTCACGGGTGACAAGATGATGGCCATTGGCGAACGGGTTGCTGGCCAGATGCAGAGTTACCTGCCGCAGCTTGGTATTGGTGATGAAACAGGCAGGGCAACAGCGAACAGCTTCTTTGAGGACGCAACAGTTGCGCTCAATCGGGTAGTGGGACATACGCGATTTGCACTTGGCAGTCGCCCGTCGTTGCTCGACTTCTGCCTGTTTACCGGCTATTACGCGCACCAGTATCGCGATCTTGGTGCGGCTCAGACTTACCTGAAATCAACAGCGCCTGACCTGTGTTACTACCTGGATACGCTGCATGCTGGTCACTGCGCACCTGCTGCAGGTGAGCTTGCGATGACCCCCGCCTTGATGGACTACCTGAAGATCATTGGCCCGAGCAGTGCTGGTTTTGCCAGCGGCATCATGGCAGGCGCGGCGGCGCTTGCTGGTAATGCGGAATCCGGCACGGTATTTGAACAGAGAATTGCCCCGTTTGATTTTGACCTGGGAGGCAAACCATTTACTCGCGGGGCTTCTACCTTTGGCGCATGGAAGCTGCAGCGCTTGTTTGATGTGTATGACGCGATGGACGCGGCTGACAAGGCGCGGGCCCGTGACTTGCTTGGGGAAATCGGCTGGGGTGAACTGATTGTAACGCTACCCCCTTACCGGCTGGAGCGGCGCAATCACCTGACGCATCTTGCCTGAACGCATCGCCTATAAGGCATGATGAAGGTCGCGGAGCAGGCAAGACCTGACCCCTGCGTCTGATACTTGTATAATGCGCGAGTCTTGAACTTCTCAGGTTGCCCGTGCTCCGATTCTTTACCACGCTCTGCTTTCTGCTCTTTGCTGCCAACGCCTATTCAATTGTGGATGTACACGATGAGTACTTTGCCAATCCAGATGAGTCGGTGTTCTCAGTCTTTGCTTTTGACTTTAGCGGTGCCAGTGGTAACAAGGATGAGAACAACTTTGAGGTGGAAAATCACACGATCTACCGCGGTGATTCTGCCACCTGGATGTTTGTTGGCTCGCTGAATTTTGCCGAGACCAACAACGTCAAGAGTGAAGACAACGCGTTTGTACACCTGCGTTATGTGCGGCCGCTTGGCGGCCCTCACGGGTTCGAGTTGTTGGCGCAATTTTCCCAGGACCAGTTTGAGTCATTGGACCAGCGTATTGTTTTCGGCGGCGGGTACAGGTTCGAGTGGAAACCAGGCTCTGACACCGAGCGAGGTTTACTGGGTGTCGGCGTCATTCGTGAGTATGAGCGTTATGTGGATATCAATCAGGAGCAGCGACTGTGGCGCGGGAACTTCTATGTCACCGTATCCAACCCGGTCAGTTTTGCGCGTGATGCCAGCATCAGTCTGTCGGCATATGCCCAGCCAGCACTTGAGGAAATCTCTGACATACGCGCAGTGGCAGTGATGAATTTCAAGGTAAAACTCTCCGAGCAACTCGGTATCAGGTTCTCTGTTGACTACAAATACGACTCCCAGCCTGAGGGCAGCATCGAGAGCACCAACTTCAGTTATTCCTCGGGGATTACCTATACCTTTAAGTAGGTCCCGCTTCGCGTTGCCATCCAGCCAGCTCCAATCATGGCGCCCACCAGGTTGGCGACCAGGTCCAGCGCCGTGTTGGTGTAGCCGCCAACGCCGGTACTGCCCAGAAAGACCACAGCGGCAAATTCAATGACCTCGTTGAGGCCACCAATCCCGGAAGCGGCCAGTACGGTGATGAGAAACAGTGCGCCTTTGTGTGCTTGTTCAATCAGTTGCACAAGCACCTCAAACACGAGTATTGCCATGACCACGTAGCAGTAAAGGTGCACCACCTGGTCGTACTTCAGAATCTCATAGGGTTCACCCACCAGGTTGATCAGCACAAAGTCGTACATACGCACGCCGCCGATGCTGCCCATGCCACCGACCAGATGCAGCAACATCCAGAGGTTAAAGCCCCAGAGGGCGAGTGTTGAGAAATTGAATCTCCGGTCGAGCAGAAACAGGATGACCAGCAATACAACCAGTGTGCTGGCGTAAAACACGAACTCATAGTTTGCGCGGAAGATAGCGGCGCCAACAAAGGCAAGTAAAAGCAGGATGCTGGTGATAATCGAAGGTTTCATTTTTTTCTCTTTTCGACCGCGCGGCCATAGTAGCACCCTTGTCTGTCAGCACGCGCGTACCGATGTGTGTTGCCCTGTAGCCAATCTCGTTCTACTGTGGTGAAAACTGAGAGGAGGGAGAGGGCGAATGAGACAGTTGGCTGGCTATCTGTTGGTACTGGTGGTGGGGGTTGGCAGGGGGGCGGGGCGTTCCGGGGCGCTC
>CAYGNA010000301.1:0-5429 GCA_964351065.1 uncultured Pseudomonadales bacterium | reverse complement strand
CTCGCACTTTAGGATGCATCAGGTAGATAACACCCTGTTCATACTGGGGCAGCACCGCGGCGTCATCAAAAAGAATCTGCTGCAGTTTGCCCATGGCATCCATACGTACTTTCGGATCTGAACTGCTCATCGCGATGCGCACGGTTTGATCGTACTCCGGGTTGTTGTAACGACCGCGGTTATTCAGGTTCCAGGAGGCAAACAGGTCGCCAAATGTCATTACATCATCAAAGTCCGGGCCCCAGCCGGCACCAACCATGTCGAAGTCGCCTGCGGTCATCTTGGCCAGGCGCTGCTTGAATGTCTGGACATCAATTTTAAGATCCAGTCCGAGCCTGTTCTTGAGCAGTCCCTGCATGTATTCAGCCTGCTTGGCGGCGGTGGGGCTGTCACCAACCAGCAGCACCAGGGGTGGGATCGTAGTGACCTTCAGGTCCTGCTTGGCCTTGTTGAGGAACTCCCGCGCTTTCTCAAGATCAACGCCGGCAACCGGTGCCGGATACTCTTCGCGGAACTTGCCTTCTACCCCCTGCAGCCACACCGGGAAGGTGGAGATGCCGGGCAGGTTGCCTGGCGTTGCCAGCACCTTGTTCACAAACTCGTCGGGATCAAAGGCGTACTGGATGGCCCGGCGCAGGTTGATGTTGGCGGTTGGCCGACCCTGTCGGTGGTTGTAGTCGATGAAATATACCGAGCCGGTGGTAAAGCTGCGGATACGGTAGCGCTGGCGCAGGGCGTCCTTGTAGGTTTCACCGTCCAGCGCGGTAAAGGCAATCTTGTCGTCGACAAACAGATTAAGTCGCGCCCGGGTGTCGGCCGTGATGTAGTCCGCGTTGACAGCGTTCAGATAGATGTTCTTCGCATCCCAGTAGGTCTCGTTCTTCTCGAACTTCATCGATGCGCTATGCACCCACTTCGTAATCTTGAATGGACCGTTATAAAGCATATCGTCCCATTCGGCCGCGTAGCCGTCACCGCGTGAGAGGTAGAAATCTTCCCGGATGGGATAATAGGTGCTGAATGCACCCAGTTTGATGAAATAGCCGGTTGGGCGTTCCAGTTCAACTTCAAGTGTGTAGTCATCAATGGCTTTAACCGCAAGTGCAGTTGCCGGCAAACTACCGTTATTGACAGCTTCCCCATTTCTGACCGGATAGAGAATAAAGGCATATTCAGAGGCGTTTGCGGGTTCCAGTGCCTTGCGCCAGGCGAACACAAAATCCTGTGCTTTGACCGGGACACCATCGCTCCACAGGGCATCTTTGCGGAGCCAGAACTTTGCGCTCGTGTCGGTTAGTTCCCACCGCTCTGCAACCCCGGGCACAATATTGCCGCGACGGTCGTACCGCACAAGCCCTTCCATCACATGGCCGAGCACAAAGATGCTGACCTGGTCAGTGGCTTTGGTGCTGTTGAGTTGAGGCGGTTCCTGCGCCAGCGCGATGGTGATGGTCTGGTTCTCAAAATCAGCCGCGTCGGCGGTGGCCTGCAGGGGTGCCAGCCACAGCAGGAGTAGCAGGGGGACCAGGGTATGCTTCATATAACTGCTCTTAATACTGCGTTTGCCGAAAATTGTAACACGCTGTTTGGGATGCGAACCCCTTTTTGGCAGGGTAGGATACGCCTTTTAAAATGGGAGCCGTCAAATGTGCAGACTCTTTCTGTTTAGCCTGCTGATTTTTGCGCCAATGTGGGGCGTAGCCCAGGAATGTTCGGCGATAAAGAGCGATTCAGCGCGCCTGGCCTGTTATGACGCCAGCAGTGGCTGTGCTGCGATTACAAACCCTGCTGAGCGTCTCGGCTGTTTCGATCGGGGAGAGCGGGAATCGACGCAAAGTGTTGTCGTTAAGACTGTGCCCGCTGCCGCCGCGCCAGTAGCGCAACCTGCAGCGCCGCCCGCGACAGAGATGGCAGCACCTGCGGAAGAAGCAGATCGTGATGATTTTGGAGCAAAGCGCGTTCGGCCTTCAGAGATTCGAACGAATATTGTTGGCGAGTTTGATGGCTGGGACGGCAGCCAGCGATTCGAGATGGCGAACGGTCAGGTCTGGGAACATCGCAAATCAACGCGGCGGGCTTACCCGAGCGTCATGAATCCAGCTGTTGTGATCAGGAAAAACATGTTTGGGTTCTACATGATGGATGTAGAAGGGGCAAACGCGACCCTGCCGGTCAAGCGCATCAAGTAGGCGGTTGGTCGAAAACCGGGTTTAGCTCACGGATCGCAGCAGGTTGCCAACCACGCGTTCAAGATGACCGAGTGAGTTACAGACTTCTGCCTGATGACATGCCGGGGCATATTTTTTCATCTCGGCGTCGCCCACCGTCCAACTCATTTTGGGCTCCGGGTTCAGCCAGATGACGCGCTTGGCGCGATCGTACATCTCGCGCAGGATTTCTGATTTTGGGTCGCCATAATTGTTGCGGGCGTCGCCCAGGATAATAATGGTCGTCTTGTTATTCACATCATCCAGGATGTGACGCTTGAAGTCTGACAGCATCTGGCCGTAATCGGTTGAGCCATTGCCGTAGTCGCGCATGATTTTTGACATGGCGTCTTCAAGATTGGAGTGCTCAAACAGGTCAGTCACCTCACCCAGGTCGGACGAAAAGGCAAAGGACCTGACCTTTGGCAGAATCTCGGCCAGGCTGTACAGAAACATCAGCAGAAAGCGCGAATAGTTGCTGACCGAACCGCTGACATCACAGATGCACATGACTTTGGGGCGATCAACCTTCGATGCCTTCCAGTGAATGTCGAACATCATGCCGTCATACTGCATGTTGTTGCGGAGCGTCTTTCTGACATCCAACTGACCGCGCTTATAGGTCTTGCGCCGTTTGGAGTGAATCGCAATCAGCTTCTTGGCCATTTTGAACACAACTTCCTGCACGTCCTTGAAGTTGCGTTTCTCAACGTTGGACAGCTTGACCTTCTTGAGCAGTTCCTCGCGAAGTTGTTTGCCCTGCTCATCAGCATGCAGGAAAAACTGTTTCTCGACATAGTCGCGGACACGTTCTCTAAGCTGGTCGCGAGCTTTCTTCAGATTGTTCGAGAGTATGCGCTGGGGTTGGCCACCATGCGCCTGCAGTTCGGAAATTTCATCCTGCAGGCCCTTGAGGCCCATGGCATCCATTATCTTGCGGGTGTACAACCCCTTCTGGGTAAAAACGACTATCTGGTTGACCTCAACCTTGCGGCCGGCTTCTGCCATGGAAATGGTGAGTTCAGTGCGATCACCGGACATGAGCAGTTTGCCAAGTTCGGATTGGGGCTGCAGCGACGTTTCTTCCAGACTATCTTCAGACTGCCCGCCTTCGCCTGAGCCCTGGCCACTACCACTGCCTTTGCCTGCCTGTTGATCCTTGCCAGGCTCAAAGTCGCCATCATCGAAGTTGTCGCTGGTGTCATCCTCGCCCTCTGATTCGTCAGCCATGGTGGACTGGAATTTGTCGAAGGTAAAAAATCGGTCAAAACAGGAATCGAACGCGTCTTTTTCGTCAGGTGTCTTTGACAGCACCATGGACAGCGAGTCTTTCAGGAAATCACGATCTGTGTAGCCGACGAGTTCCATACAGTGCATGGCGTCCAGCGTTTCCGCCGGAGACACCTTAACCTCTGCAGTTCGCAGTGCCTTCACAAAATCGACGAGAGTGCTGTCCACGCGGTGGTGTCCCTAGGCTCCCTTAAGGGCCTTGTTGGTTACGCTCTGCAGTTCAGCTTCAACAGTCTCGATGTCTTCCTGGAACTTGAGAATGACGTTAAGCGTCTGCCTGACAAGATCCGGATCAAGCTGTTCTGAGTGAAGCAGGATCAGCGTGCGTGCCCAGTCGATGGTCTCCGAAATGGCTGGTACTTTTTTGAGGTCCATGTCCCGCAGTTCCTGCACAAAGGCCACCAGCTGGTTGCGCAGGTCTTCGGCAATTTCCGGCACCCGGGCCTGGATAATCTGTCGCTCAAGGTGGGCGTCGGGGAACGGGATGTAAAGGTGCAGGCATCGACGCTTCAGTGCATCACTGATTTCCCGCGTGTTGTTACTGGTCAAAAATACCAGTGGTTTGCGCTTTGGGTTTGCCTTGATGGTGCCAATCTCGGGAATAGACAGCTGGAAATCAGACAGCATTTCGAGCAGCAGTGACTCAAACTCATGGTCTGACTTGTCCACCTCGTCAATCAGCAGAACGCAGCCGTTTTCCTCTTTCAGCGCTTTCATGAGGGGGCGTGGCTCAAGGAAGTCCTCGGAAAAGAAGATGTCGCCAAACTCGTGCAGTTTGCCCACGGACTCAGCAAGACCTGTTGCTCCCTGCAGGATTTCGTTCAGGGTCTCTTTCAGAACCTGCGTGTAGAGCAATTGCTTGCCGTATTTCCATTCATAAATGGCTTTTGCCTCGTCCAGCCCTTCATAGCATTGCAGGCGAATACACTCGATACCCAGCATCTCTGCGGTGGTCTTGGCGAGTTCGGTTTTACCAACCCCGGGAGGACCTTCAATCAGGACGGGCTTTTCGAGGTGGTATGCGAGAAACACGGCGGTCGCGATCTGCGGATTACAAATGTAATTGAGTTTCTCGAAATTCTGTTGAATCACTTCAACATTGGCCAACTTTGCTTCGTTCTTGAGCGTCACGGAGATTCCTTTATCGACACAGTCGTTTGTGCAAACGGGCGGGTGGTAGCGTTTTTATGAAAAAGTCAGCCTCGCATTATGTAAACCTCGCCAGCGTTTGTACAGCGCCTGATATCCCATTCGAGAGACCTATTGTGCCGGATAGTCCCGGTTGATCTGTGATAAATTGCTTTGCTTTGAAGAATTATAGGGTGTCTGTCAAAGATGAAGTCAATGAGAATGCAGCTGTGGGGGCTTGTTGCCCTGCTGCCGAGTGTCGTGGTTGCCGTCCCGTTTCCGTCCACTTACAAGGCCCTGCCTTCCGAACCCAGCGTCATTGTTGGGGCCAATCTGCTGATTGGGGATGGCACCGAGATCAGGGGCGGATACATCAAGTTCAGCGATGGTGTCATTTCCGAGGTAGGCAAAGGTGATCCTGCGGATACATCAGGGCTAACTGTTACTGATGCGAAAGGCAGGTGGGTAACGCCCGGCATTATTGATGTTCACAGTCACCTCGGCGTTTATTCTTCGCCGGGTTACTCAGCACATTCTGACGGTAACGAAAGTACATCACCCAATACATCAGAAGTCTGGGCTGAGCACTCCGTGTGGCCCCAGGATCCCCAGTTTCCCCTTGCCCTGGCCGGCGGTGTGACAACCTTGCAGGTGTTACCGGGCTCCGCAAACCTGTTTGGCGGCCGAAGTGTTGTGCTCAAAAACGTGTCCTCGCGAACGGTGCAGGGGATGAAATTGCCGGATGCGCCTTATGGGTTGAAAATGGCGTGCGGCGAGCACCCAAAGAGGGTGTATGGCCTTAGG
>CAYGNA010000300.1:1332-5437 GCA_964351065.1 uncultured Pseudomonadales bacterium | reverse complement strand
GCCCGACACAACCGACTATGAAGTGGGTTTCGACCTCAAATACTCGCTGACGCCCAGCCTGACGCTTGATGTCACCTACAACACCGATTTCGCCCAGGTAGAAGTTGATGAAATTCAGGTAAACCTCGACCGCTTCAGCATCTTTCTGCCCGAGCAGCGCCCCTTTTTTCTGGAGAACGCAGATCAGTTCAGCGTTGGCGTCAGCAGGCAGGCTGAACTCTTCTTCAGTCGCCGCATAGGCATTGGCGCCGGAGGGATTCCAATACCCATTGACGGCGGCGCCCGACTCTCCGGCAAGATCGGCGACAGAACCAACATTGGCTTTCTGCAGATGAGGTCACAGCAAGTGGCCGGCGTAGCGCCAAGAAACGACTATACGGTGGCGCGAGTCAGCCAGGAGTTTGCCAACCGCTCATCGCTTGGCGCGATTTTTGTCAATCGCGACGGTGACGGTAGCCTGATGGTCAATCCGGATGATGACTACAATCGCACCTTTGGGCTCGATGGCAGGATGGGCATCGGCAACAACGCTGAAATATCCGGTTTCGTCGCGCGAACAAGCACGCCGGGTCTTGATGGCAAAGACCATGCCTTCCGGCTGCGCGGTGACTACAACTCGGAAAAGTGGACTTCACGCGTCCATTACACTGAAGTGGGCGCCGATTTTAATCCGGAGGTTGGGTTCCTGTCGCGGCGAGACTATCGGCAGTGGGAAATTTTTGGCATGCGGCGATATCGGCCAAAAGATCTCTATGGCCTGCACGAGGTGCGGCCCCACGTCTCGTATCGCACCTTTCACAAGTTCGATGGCTTCTACCAGTCAGGCTTCCTGCACGTGGACACGCATTGGGAGTGGCGCAACGGGTACGAAATCCACACCGGCATGAATTTCATTCACGAGGGTGTACTTACGCCGTTTGACATCGTACCGGGCGTGACCGTCCCGGCTGGCAGCTACGATGATCACGAGGTGGCTTTGGTGCTGTTCACTGACCAGAGCGCCCCGCTAAGCCTTGGCCTGAGCACAAAAATTGGCGGACTGTTTGGCGGCGATCGCATCGGCATCGAGCCAACCCTGCGCTACCGCATTGGCGATGCATTCACGTCTGAGCTGGCCTGGAATCACAACGATGTTGACCTTGGCCCCGGCAGGACATTTACCATCAACGTGGGCGTGCTGCGTCTGTCCTATTCTTTTACTCCAAACATTTCGCTCCAGGGCCTGGTGCAGTACGACCAACGTTCAGACGTGATCGCAACCAATCTCCGCTTCTCGTGGCTACTGTCTGCCGACACAGGTCTCTACCTGGTCTACAATGAAGTCGATGACAGCAGCTTCGGCGCGCCGCCAAAGCCCCGGCGGGAATTCATCCTTAAATACAGCCATATGTTTAACCTGCTCTAAGCCAGGTCGGCCGTTGACGCATGTTTTCTTGCGAGCAGGAGCCTACACTAGCCAGTGCAGTCAAAGCGTCTGTCGGTTTTTATCGCGGATTTTTATCGCGAGCTACTCATCCGAGCTATTTTTCAAAACAGGGATCAAGTCGCAGCACGGCAGTGCTGGCCGTTGCTTCGCGAGGATAAAGGCCTATCGCTGCGGCGCCTCTCGCAGCAGCATACTTATCCACTTTCATTGCGTGTATCGCTTTTGTAGTAGCCCCATCCTCACTTAACACCGGTATAACGCAGCGGATAACGCCAGCCCGGAGCATCTCAATTCGCGCGCCATTGAGGGAATACGTCATCGCTTTATCTCGAGACATGCCAATCCATTCTCCGTCATCTCGATCGACAATCCAGAGTCTAAGATCTGTCGTCTTACCATCAGCATCTACAGCATAGAGGGAGACAACCTCTTCCATTTCGCCCACGATGCCATAGATGGCTGGGAACAGCGCAACCGGGCTCAATACTAGCGCTATCCAGCCGACCATACGTGGCTTACCCGGCCACAAAATAATACCACCAACTAAAAGCGCACCCAGGGCTCCATACATTGGCCCACCATGAGGCATCGCGTACGTACCTTCGTGGTGGAGGCGCACAGCGAAAACAGCCACGCCAACAATCAAAGACAATGTCCCACCAACCACGAGAATCTTGGAGTTTTTATTTGGTTCCGTCATGTCGTCAGCTTATGTAACAAACATCAGCAGCAATAGTACTACGTGAATTACTTTTATCGATATGGGAAACCAAAGGTCAGCTGAAGGCAAGCGTAGGGAGATTCGAGATTCGAGATTCGAGAGATTAGGGTCACACACTTTTATCAAAATGCAATTGATCAGGACAAATGACTACTTTTTTGCAGGTAGAAGATTACGGATGTGAGTGCTCTAAAAGTGTGTGACGATTTTGACCTATGATTTTGACCTATGGCGATTTTGACCTACTTGATCTCTGAAACAAACCGCTATGACCCCCTGATTTGCCAGTGCTAAAGTCTGTCTATGGAAACATCAAACACGATTGCCTCCTTCTTTGACGAGAACGGCTACTATGTTGCTCGGCAGGTTTTCAGCGGCGTGCAACTGGGCTTACTTGAAGCTTCTTTCGATCGGATAGTAGATCGTTTGAGCGAGAACAGCGAAGAAAACAATGCCCGCTGGATGGGCCCTCAGATCGATGAGCTTGACCAGGGTGAGTCGGTCATTCTGCATACCCATAATATTCAGAGCTATTCAGCCGTTTGGATGAAGGCGATGTTGGATGAGACGTTTATGGATCTTTGCGAAGCAATCCTCGGTCCTGATGTCATCCTTCATCACAGCAAACTATTCTTTAAGCCACCAGGTAATGGTGCGCCTTTCCCCATGCACCAGGACTGGGAGCACTTTCCAACGCTCCATGATCAAATGATTGCGGCGGTGATACATGTCAACGAGACGACCGAGTCCTCGGGATGTTTAAGACTGTATCCCGGCTCGCACAAACGCGGAAGAATGGAGGGAATGCGTGGTGAAGGTGAGGGTAGCAGACCGCGGAAAGAGTACAGTGTTGCCGATGCAACACCCATAGAGGCGCAGGCCGGGGACGTGCTCTTTTTCTCCTATCTCACTGTGCATGGCTCGACACAGAATCTATCAGGCCACCCGAGAAAAACGGTGCTCGTGCAAATGCACCCTGGAGATGATCGGGTTGTTGACGGCAACAGGCACACCAATGTGAAGCTTGCGCTTCGCGGCCATAACCAGCACACATCCCGTGGCGTGATGGGGCGGATACGATAGCAGTATCCGCCCGACATGATAATTGCACCTGATCCCTTTGAGCTGACACCTGAAAAGTTTGCTTCAAACCATGTGGCAGCGAGCAGTTTGCAGGATTGACTGGTGTGATGCTTTTGCGGGTGCCACGTGGCTTCAGGGCTGCAGATCGAACGATTTCCCTGCTATTGTCCTCCAAATTTTCAGATACATCGGTGCCGCCCGTGACAGACAATTACCAGACCGTTCCTCTGGATTTCCGTTTTCTGACTGAAGCAGAGATGTCAGCAAGCGCAGAAAAATTTTATGCATCCATGCGGCAGCGTCGAAGCGTGCGCGAGTTTTCAGACCGACCTGTACCCATCTCGATACTTGAAGACTGCCTGCGTACGGCTGGTAGCTCAGTCAGCGGTGCCAATATGCAGCCCTGGCACTTCGTGGTCGTGCAGGAGCCAGCAGTCAAAAAGACAATCCGCGACGCCGCAGAGAAGGAAGAGCGTGAATTTTACAACGGCAAGGCACCACAGGAGTGGCTGGATGCGCTCGCACCGCTGGGCACCGATCCGGAAAAGCCGTTTCTGGAGCGAGCACCTTACCTCATCGCAATTTTCCAGCAACGCTTTGGTGAGCTCGATGACGGCCGTAAGGTGAAACACTATTACGCGACCGAGTCTGTAGGTATCGCTACCGGGTTTCTGATAGCCGCGCTGCACCAGGCCGGTCTCGCCTGTCTGACGCATACACCATCACCAATGGGGTTCCTGAATCGCATTCTGGATCGCCCACGTTCTGAGCGTCCGTTTGTGCTCCTGGTTGTCGGGTATCCGGAGGATGACGCGAAGGTGCCCGCTATTGGCAAGAAAAGGCTCGACGAGATTATGACGCTGGTATGAGACTCA
>CAYGNA010000300.1:0-1232 GCA_964351065.1 uncultured Pseudomonadales bacterium | reverse complement strand
ACGACTTTTTTACAGGCAGAAGACCGCAGGGTGTAAGTACGCTCGAAGTGTGTGTCTGCTCTGATCTGGCTCTGATCTGAAGCATGTGCCTGTATTGATCCGGATCAGGGCAAATCGACCTCGCGGCTGTCCTCAGCCCGGGCGCGCTCGAATGCCGCTGTGGTCTCATCCGTCCGCACCTGCTCGAGCCAGAAAACGCCGTCGTATGGGTAGCTGTTACCCCTGGTGCTGACAAAATCAACATCGCCATCCTGGTCCATGTCGACAGCGACGAAGGCATCAAACATGCCACGAATTCGACGCGAGATATCGTGACGAATCCAGGGGCTCAAGCCCTGCCCCGGGTTTTCGAACCAGGACAATCGCCCCATTGCACTCGTTAGCTCAGGATCGCCGTCCCTGTCCCTGGGACCGCGGCTATAGCTGCCAGTAATCAGGTCCATGTCACCATCGCTATCAATGTCGGCAAGCCGAATGCCAGTGGATGAGTCCGGCAGATTGTTACCGATCACGTGAATCTGCCAAACGTCGTCTACGTCTTGCGGTTGCTCAAACCAGGCGATGTCTCTTTGTGCACTACCAACAATATCCAGCCGACCATCGCCGTTCATGTCTACAAAGTCCATGTTGAACCCACCCACGCGGGTAGTTTCACCATTGGTGTCTGGCACGTTAATGCGATGTTCGACAAAACTCACAGACCCTTTACTCGTATTCTCAAACCAGAAGATTCGACCCTCGCCGGTTGAGGCGCCAACAATGTCGAGGTCTCCGTCACCGTCCAGGTCAACCGGCGGCGCATTGATTGGCCAGGCGACTTTCGTCAGCACATGTTCTTTCCAACTGGCATCATCAAGCGGGTCGCCAGTAATTTCGAACCAGCTGATCGGGTTGGGTTTCAGCCGATCTTCACCACGCGGATTCTGCGAACCCTTGTTAACGCCCACCACCTCGGGCCGGCCGTCATCATTAAAGTCTGCTGCAAAAACGCGAATAAATGAGCCGTGGTTTTGCGTTATCGAGGGCTTGAGCCGTTTCCAGGGTAGATTTCGCCCGCCGGGGTTCTGCAGGTACACAATATGCGCAAGCTCGCAGGCACCCACCACATCCAGCAAACCATCTCCGTTCAGGTCGGCAATCGCAACATCTTCGGATGCACCTGCGTCTTCGCCTTCCACCAGGGTACCCAGCGTCCATTGGTTGGGATCACCTGAGCCGTAGGCAACACGGAT
>CAYGNA010000299.1:0-5451 GCA_964351065.1 uncultured Pseudomonadales bacterium | reverse complement strand
TATTTTGCACCTGCCTATGGCAATGAGACAGTTCGAGGAATATCCGTTGCCTGTGAAAAATTCTTCCGAACACCGCCAGACGGGTTCACAGACGCTCAATTGCTGAGACCTCGCGACGCGATGTTTATTGGTCGCCAGGATCAACAGTCGGCGATCGCCAGCATGCAGGCTGAGGTCGCCAATCTGATTGCCCTGGATACCGCCGCGATGCGTCAACGTGTTCCCGCGCTTGATCAAAACTATGCGGTCACAGGTTTACTTGACCCCACGGGTGGTGACCTGGACGTTGATGCCTTGCTGCAGGGTTACGCGAGACTGCTCAGGCAGCGAGGTGGACGCGTTGATACTGCAATTGATATCACGCAATTCACTTATGACAACGGGCTTTGGACGCTCGACACGCCCCAGGGGAGTTATTCTGCGCCAACGATCATCAATGCTGCCGGCGCCTGGGCGGACCCTGTGGCAGCAATGGCAGGATTGACCGGCATTGGCATTGAACCAAAGCGCCGCACAGCCGTGCTAATCGATGCACCGTCTGGATACGATATTACTGACTGGCCCCTCACCCTGGATGTGGATGAAGAATTCTATTTCAAACCAGACGCGGGGCAGTTACTCATTTCGCCAGCAGATGAAACTCCGTCTCCACCCTGTGATGCACAACCAGAAGATATTGATGTTGCGATTGCCATTGACCGCTTTACGACCGCCACTGGAATTGATGTACGACGTGTTAACCATCGTTGGGCGGGCTTACGTAGCTTTGCGCCTGACAAGACCTTTGTGGTTGGCATGGATCCCCGTCACAAGGGTTTTTTCTGGCTGGCAGGGCAGGGGGGCTATGGTGTTCAGTCTGCGCCAGCACTGGCGCAACTGACCCATCACATTTTAACTGGAGCAACGCTCAGCGAGGACTATGCGTCACTATCTCGTTTCATCGATGCGGTAAATCCACAACGTTTGATTCAACTCTAGATCGATTTTAGTCAACCTGCGGGATAACTCATGAGTGAACTAGCAGCTCAATTGCATAAGGACTCCATCATCATCGATAGTACCTGCCCGCTGCTGGCCAGGATTCAAACTGGCGTCATCTCCAGCGCGGACACTCTTGGCGATCTTTACGATCTATGTGCGGGATAGGTCAGCCCGCGAAGCGACACCGCAACAACAGTGTATAAAAACGGTCGTGGCGCCCACCTGGATATGATGATCGCAGGTTATGTCGTGCGCGTTGCTTCGGAGCGGCTCCGTTCTTTGGTACGAACCTGGCACTAGATAGCCAGGTCCTTCAGATTGTAGTCCTTGACAACACGCTGCCAATTCTCCTGCGTAAAACGGAGTTCATTTTCTCGCCCGACGAAAGGTTGGTAGCGAAAAGCCTGCTCATGTGGGTAATACTGTGAACGAGCATCTATCCCGATAGAAATCACCTGGGACCTTTCATCAATTCTCTGCTCGTCATAATGCGCTTTTGCCGATGTGGCCAACGCACCGCTGGCACCCAGCACAGATTTCCTGCGATGGAAACCGATCGTCAGAGAGACTCGCTGATCTTTTGATGTATTGGCGAACGAACCGTGCAGCGCTTGCCGGTTCACCATGGTCACATCACCGGCTTTTGCATAGAGTGGCACCGCGTCATGCAGTCGTTCGGAGCCGCTTTCAGCAACCAGTCGCTTGATATCAATTTTGCCCAGCTTATGGCTACCCGGCACTACCCACAAACAACTGTGCGCAGATGTATCGTACAGCTGAACCTGGAAATTGAAGCCGTGTATTCCTTCATCCCACTCAGGTGAATTCCAGTGCGTCACACCGTCCTGATGCCACGACACGGAACCACCGACACCCGGCTGTTTGACAAAGATGACTTCCGTGTAGGGCACAAAATCGTCTCCATTGATTGAGGCAGCAACAGACAGAAGTTTGGGGTGCCCATACAGTCGCAAACCGGCGTCCATGATTTGGCACATACCTTCCATCGCAAAGACCACCTTTTCAGGTGTTGCGCCTTCTGGTTTCGGTTGTGTCATTTGTGTCGGATGACGCCCATTAAGCTTCTGGGTCCCACCCCATGGGTCACTCAAGGGTCGAATCAAAGAGTAGACAGGTCTCGCAAACTCCAGGCCAAACGCCGGCCTGCCAAGATGGTCAGTCGTCGCTCCATTATCCACCGGCGCCCGATCAAGTAGCATTTCGGCTTCTGTCTGCAGCAATTTGATTTCGTCAGCATCTACCAGGTTTTCAAACACATAAAAACCGGTGCGCCAATAGGCATCCAAAATATCTTTCGCGAGCGTGCCATCTTGCTCGAATCTGACAGGACCGCGATTACCCAGTTTCGATGCCCGCTCAACACCTGCGTCTACATAGGCTTGTTGGTCTTCATTGTATTTGCTTGCCGTAACTGTGTTCATAACTTTGTACCCCTTCTAATAGAGAAACACATAATGAAAGATCGATGGAAACCAATTTCCTGAAATACTACTGGTTTTCTACACGACCTAAACCCTGATAGGTATGAGTCAACACCCACTGTGCTCGCTCCCACACTTTGCCTTTCCACTCGTCATTGTCACAATAGAGCGCATCTCGCATGGCTTTCTTGCCTTCCTGCCAGCGGGCAGTTCCTGGCTTTTCAAACTGGGTGATCCAGTTGTCAAACCGCATGGCGTAAATGACTTCTTTACCATCAACAGTTCCATACTCGACGGCGATCCCGGTCAACTTATCAGCGGGGATAGCATCCAGAAACGCAAAACAGATCATGCCTGTCAGCTCTGCGGAAGTTGAGGTACCGTCCTGAAAGCTGGTGACTTCATTGTTGTACCACTGCTGGGCACGTTCATAGGAGCTCGCAAAATCACCATTAAGAATCAGTTCACCATAGCCCGCGGGTCCCAAACCGGTGTGAAAGTCGATCAGGGCAACATGGGCTTTATTCAGACAATATTGATCGACCAGGGTTCTGAGCAGCGTATTTGACCAGGAAGGTTTGTTACCGCCGAAGAAAACGCCTTGTGGGTGAGAATATTGCCCGCCAGAGATCGCTTTCTGAAGTGCTTCCGGGCCGTGCTCGCTGCGATAAATCGCAAGCCCACGGTTGGATTGTTTCAACGTTTCTGTCGTCCAGTCTTCTGGCACAAGCAGATGATGGATATCCCGATAACCTTCATTATCAGGATAGGGTTTAGTGTGGTCGACAAAGTTCCTGTTGAGGTCAGCGTTGTCTTCCGTGACTCGCCTGATATTGGCAAAGCCGTAGCAATTAAGGGCATGCACCATCACCACGCAGGTATCCGGCGCACGCTTCAGAATCCAGCCTTCTTTCAGATAGGCAACCTGACAGCCAGAACCACAAAACCCTTCATTACCATGGGTCGCCGATACGATCACGACAACTTTCGGCATGGTTGGATCACCGAATACGGCGACATCGGTGTAGATGGCTTCGCCCTCGGGGCCCGTTCCATTCGGATTGAGATGCGATTCAATACGGCCACCCGCAGCACTGGCCGCGTCAAGAAACTTCTCTCGAGCCTGAAAGTAATCGTCCGAAAAATACTCCTTAACCACTGGCGCCACCATTGCGCTGCGGTGGTGTAGCAACTGCCCAGCTCTTTACATCGGCAATTTTCAAGCGATTCTCCCAAAGATCGGCAATGGAGGAACCAGATCAACAGCTCTGGCTAATTCACACATTGTGCCTGCGGAAGGCATCTGAGGTCTGTCAGCTAGCCGACATTCTATTCGCGGACATTTTATTCGCTAACATTTTATTCGCTAATAAAGGCCAGGAGCTTATCTGGTAGCAGTAGCTCGAGGTGACCATAAGTTTGCACCAGCCAACCTTGTCGTTCCCAGCCTTTGAGAATACCCGTGACACTCTGCCGGGAACTGCCGATCATCATGGCCAGATCTTCATGAGATATCGTGATCTTGCCAACAGGGTCCTGCCGCAAACTGGCCCGGTGAAGCGCCCACAACCGACGTCCCAGTCGGTGAGGCATATCCAACAGATAGGCATCATCGAGCGTGTCATAAACAGTTCTCACACGTCTTGTCAGAAACAGTAGCAAGGCCTCGTTGATTTCAGGGAAGACCTTTCGCAGCCGATGAAAGTCTTGCCCACTGAGCTTCATGATGAGGGTATCAACCTCTGCTTCTGCATCGTGATGCGCCGGTCTACCGCCAAAAATGCTTAGCTCGCCAAAGCAGTCGCCCGGGACCATGTGTACATAGCGAATTTCCTTGCCGCTTGTGGAAAAAACACTGAACTGAACTCGCCCCGAAATGATCTGATAGATCGACGTGACCTCATCACCTCGATGGTAGAGCATCTCACCACGTGGCAATTGTAGTGGTCGGCAGGCATCATTCAGGGCTATGTAGGCTTCGTCTGAGATAGACTCAAGCCAGTTCCAGATACCACCAGTACGTAAAAGGGAAGGCTCATCTGATTGCTGTGGACTCATGTGCTTGCGCTATTTGCCCTGCCAGTCCGGTTGCCGCTTTTCTGCAAACGCCCGCGGCCCTTCCTGCGCATCACTGCTGTGCTGACGCCTGAGTTCTGACTCGTAGGGTGTATAGAAGGCCTGTGCAAGCGGGTAATCGAGGCCGCGCATGGTGGCCTCCTTGGTTGCTCGCACCGCCAGCGGCGCGCACCGCAGGATATCGGGCAGCCACTCGTTTTCAACCTTGTCGCGCAGGTTCGCAAGCGGCACCACCTCGTTCACCAGGCCCAGTTCAAACGCCCGCTGGGCGCTCATGTGGCGCCCCGTCAGCAGGTAACCCATGGCGGGTTTGAGCCCAATTTGCCGGGGCAGGCGATGGACGCCGGCGGCACCGGCAATAAGCCCGCGGCGCGGTTCGGGCAGGCCAAATTCGGCATGATCCGCGGCAACAATGATATCGGTGGACATGGCAAGCTCCAATCCGCCACCAAGCGCAAAACCGTTAACCATGGCAATCACCGGCTTGGGGAAATGCCAGCGCTCGTTCAGGGACCGGGTTTCTGTCGCCATCTGGCGCCATTTGGCGCGGTCTGCATCACTCGCGTCGCGTTCGATCGCACGATGTTTCAGATCAGCGCCGGCGCAGAAGGCGCGATCGCCTGCGCCCGTGACCACGGCTATCCAGATGTCGTCATTGCGCTCGACTTCATCAAAGTGCTGAGAGAGTTCGCAGCGCAGTTGGGGGTTCAATGAGTTCATGGCTTCCGGGCGATCGAGCGTAATCCAGGCGACGCGTCCCTCTACCTCAAAACGGCTTGTAATGGGTTCAATCATCATGATTCCTGTATGGCTCCTTTTGGATTTCATGTTTCGGCCGCAAAGTGATGTCGCGTCCTGTTGGCAAACGCCACCAACGACAGCATGACCGGCACCTCAACCAGTACGCCGACAACGGTGGCAAGTGCCGCGCCTGAGTTCAGGCCAAACAGGC